>NZ_JAAHGM010000077.1:0-29771 GCF_010692625.1 Okeania sp. SIO2C2 | reverse complement strand
ATATCATGTCCGGTTAAACAGTGATAAATAAATAACTAGGGAGTCCTCAGGAGTCAGTCCTCAGGAGTCAGGAGGAAAGAGGGAAGAAAGAAGAACAACTGGAGTTGAAGGAGAAAGTTTTTTTATAACTAATTATCCGGACATGATATAAAACCTCCTGCCCTTTTAAGGGGATAAAAAAAGAATATTCTTTATATCAAACCTCCTGATTGCAGAGGTACTGATAACTGATAACTGAAATGACCTACTTTTTTATTGGCAGTAGTTATAAATTTTTTCTCAGAATCTAGCACAATAGACTATTGGCTAGATATACTTCTGATAGTATTTGTTAATCCCTGGGTATTCGCAATTCGTTATTTTTATATTTGGCGATATCTGAAGGGAATTAAGATAACATTAATAGAAGCATTTACCAGAGGAATAAAGAAGTGGTTTCCTATATTGATTGTGCCCTTGGTTGTATTTGCTCCTATTACATTTACTCCAATTGAATTAATGCTAAGTAAACCTTTTTTTATATTACTTATTTTACCAATAATTTATCTTGGGATACGCCTTGGTTTTTATTGGCATACTGTTTAATTGACGGTGTTTCACCTGTAAATGGAATTAGGTATAGTTGGGAATTGACTAATGGGTATTTCTGGTTAATTACTCGAGTTAACTTGATTTTATTTGCCATTGGCTTTTTGATAATATTTCCATTAACAATTATCGCAGCTTATGTAATTAAATTAGAAATGGTAAAATATCTACTAAGTATTCTTATCCAATATGTTTTAAGTCCGATATTTTGGAGTATTATTTCAGTTATAATTTATGCATAATTAAAGAGAATAAAAGCCTGAATATTTACTATTCAGTAATTAGCAGTCAGCTTTTCGTGTGCAATGGTACTAAACAGTAATCAAACAATAAAAGTGAATCAAGAGTGTTGGAATAATTTATTGTTTTTTATCGGTTGTCCTGAATAGTAATTGTAAAGATACATATTTTTTAATTTCTTACCACACTCCCCTACTCCCCACACTATCTCTACTATTACTATGCACCACCATATTTTTATCTAATACCCATAACCTCACTCTTTTCTTGCCGGACCTTGGCTTTTTTGAGAGTGACTATTTAAACTAATGGCTAAATGTTTACCCTGAATATTTATAGCGTTTCTCAGACTAATGAGGTACACCTATCTTTGATCTTTACTTCTATTCTATTCTATTCTATTCCCTATTCCCTGTTCCCTAAAACAAATCAATTTTTTACCTCACCAATATGGGAATTACTATATGAGATATTTAATAACAATTAAGAATAATCAAAATCCTTTTATATTTTGACTCTTGTAGGTCCCTTTACCGACTGCTTCCCTACCTGAGTCTTGATTACTACTAACATCTTATATCATATCAAATCCGTTTAATTCGGTATAAAAACATTCTTGATCTTCACCATTACCAAATCTTCATAAATTTTTTCCCTCCTGACTCCTGACTCCTGAGGACTGACTCCTACTTCAAAAGATTTTATACCGATGCTACCGGATTTGATATCATGTCCGGTTGAATAGTTATAATTAGAGCTCGTAGTAGGGCTAAAACCCTAAGTATAGATATAGATATTTTATGGGGTAGAGCAAAACTACAAACAAAAACTTTTAAACTTGTATCAGTCATAATACTTGATGTTTTTCTACACTTTAACCCTAAGTTGAGCCAAACTATTAAATAATTTTTTGACTTTAACTAAATCTTTATCTCCAGGGGCTATTTCTACTCCACTAGATAAGTCTATACCACAGAATTTATGGCTAGATTCAATGATGAATTGTTGAATTGATACTGTGATATTTTCTGGTGTTAAACCACCTGCTAAAAACCAAGGACAAGTAGGGTGAAAATCTTTAATAATTTTCCAATCTAAGGTTTGACCAGTGCCTCCTAATTTATCTGGATGATAAGCATCTAGGAGTAAAGTATCGACATAATTTTCATAACTATTTACTCTTGTTAAATCTTGAGGAGATTTGATTCTGAATGCTTTAATTATTTCTATATTATCTGGTATTGATTGACGTAGCTGATGACAAAATTCTGGAGATTCGTCTCCATGTAGTTGTATGCCAGTCAATTGGGTCTGAATAATTATTTCCGATAAAAAATCAATTTCTGGGTTAACAAATACCCCGATTTTATCAATATTTTTTGGTAGTTGAACAACGATATTTCTGATTTTTTCTGCGGTAATATACCGAGGCGATGTTGGAACACAGATAAATCCTAAAGCTGTTGCTCCCATTTGAGCGATCGCTTGTCCTTGCTCTAGTTTTGTAATCCCACAAATTTTTACGCGCATTGATTTTACCTGCTAAGAGCTTAATTGTACATCTTTGTATTAAAACTTAAGGTTATTGTTAATTATTAAAACAAATTATAGCTTCTTACTAAAATTTATTGATAATTTGCAAAACATAAATTGATTCAATCAAACATTTAAGTCAAATAGCCAAATTTCTGTGATTTAAGGAGATAAAAACTTGATTTACTCTGGCTTAATTTTAGCAGCACAATCTCAACCCCTCTCTGCAGAGTGGTCTCCAAAAGTAGCAATTGTAATGATAACTTGCAACCTAGTGGCAATTGTAATTGGTTACTATGCTATTTCCAAGAACAATCGTGGACAAGGGCCTGATTTACCAGTATCATTACCAGCCATTTTTACTGGGTTTGGCATACCAGAATTGTTAGCTACTACTAGCTTTGGTCATATTTTGGGGGCAGGAATAATTTTAGGACTTGGTAGTGCTGGTATGCTATAGACATAACCTGATTTTAGTTACAAGTATAGGGGGTATTCTTTTCGCACAGAAGATATACCCCCATTTTTGATTTTCCACTAAAAGAAGGAAGAAGGAAGAAGGAAGAAAGAAGGACTGAAAGACCGAAAAAGTGGATGGGGATAGTCAACGACCTGCCGCTTCGTGTCTTATAACCCCAAGCAATTGTCAACACCGTGTAGACGGCAGGGTATTATACTAATTTGATAAATATTTGCTACATTTTATTGAGTGGGGGAGTAGGGGAGAAGTAAAAACAAGAATAATTAACAATAACTAGCTAATAATTATCAAAAAAGTTATTCAGTATGTGTTAATTACTTAATAAGTGAAGCACCACTTAAATATATAGTAATTTCATTTGAGTTGCGTAAAAAACCTGGTCGCTTTTAGGCAACAGGCAACAGGCAACAGGTAAGAAGGTTTGCCGGACTTTTTACTGTTAGTAAATAACCAACTCTTGTTTGACATTTCATTTGAAAACGCTATAGCATTATTTTTTCAAATTGGCATTAAACCCAAAAATCAAAAGATAAATTATATAGAGTAGAACAAGTCAAAGTTTAAATAAATAAATAATCAAATCAAACTTCATGCAGGCAGATTTGCGAATTGGCAATTTATTTGGTATCCCTTTATTTTTGGATTCTTCGTGGTTCGTCATTTTACTGTGGATAATATATATTAATAGGCAAGACTATGAAGAGTGGGGGTTTTTTTTGGCTTGTGGAGCTGGATTAATAATTGCTCTACTAATGTTTTGTTCTGTATTGTTACACGAATTAGCTCATAGTTTAGTTGCTATTTCTCAAGGTATTCAAGTTAATTCTATCAGGTTATTTTTGTTTGGTGGAATTGCTGGAATAGATCGAGAATATCGAACTCCTGGAGAGGCTTTTCAAGTTGCGATCGCTGGGCCTTTAGTGAGTTTAGTTTTGTTTTTTTTATTGGGTTTAACTAGCCTTTTTTTTTCCACATCAAGCTTGGTTGGTGAACTAATAAATCGGGTAGCAGAAATTAATTTAATTTTAGCTATTTTTAATCTGATGCCTGGTTTACCTTTAGATGGTGGACAAGTATTAAAAGCTGCTATTTGGAAAATAACTGGTAGTCGTTTTGTTGGGGTAAGATGGGCGGCTAAAAGTGGTCAAGCTTTAGGATGGTTAGGAATTATTTTGGGGTCTATTTTAGTTTTAGTAACTCAGAGTTATGGTGGTTTTTTGCTGGCTTTAATTGGTTGCTTTGCTCTGCGTAATGCCAAATTTTATCGCCGGATAATTGATTTAGAAGAAGCGTTAATTAAAATTAAATCTGTAGAAGCAATGACGCGAGATTTTCGTGTGGTAGATGCAAATTTGACTTTGAGTCAATTCTCAGATAAATATTTTTTGAAAAGTTCTAAATTTTCCATTTATTTTGCTGCTAGTGAGGGTCGTTATCTTGGTTTAGTTTCTTCTGATGCTATTGATTTTATTGAAAGGAGTTATTGGGATACTCAAACTTTAAGGATGATTATATGTCCGCTAAATCAGATAGTTACTGTTTCGGAGAAAGCTAGTTTAGTGGAAGTTATTAACTGTATGGAATTTCATCAGCAAAAACATATAACTGTTCTTTCTCCTGCTGGAGTAGTAGCAGGTATAATAGACCGGAGTGATATTGTCCGGGCAATCAATAGATACTTAAAATTGAATATTTCAGAGGCAGAAATTAAGCGTATTAAAACAGAAGGTTGTTATCCTCCAGGAATGAAATTAGTAGCGATCGCTAAAGCTACTAATTTATCAAATTTAAAGTAATTTTTAAGAAGGAGTCAGGAGTCAGGAGTTAGGAGTTAGGAGTTAGAAACTAGGAGGAATAGTTCTTCTGTATTTATTGAGCTGAAGCTTGGTTTTTAGTCAAATAAACATGATGTGCAAAGTCTTTCAATCACTCAAATTATTTGAAGAAGGAGTCAGGAGTCAGGAGTCAGGAGTTAAAAATTAGAAACTAGGAGAAATAGTTCTTCTGTATTTATTGAGCTGAAGCTTAATTTTTAGTCAAATAAACATGATGTGCAAAGTCTTTCAATCACTCAAATTATTTGAAAAGGAATCAGGAGTTAGAAATTAGGAACTAGGAATTAGGAGGAATAGTTCTTCTGTATTTATTGAGCTGAAGCTTGGTTTTTAGTCAAATAAGCATGATGTGCAAAGTCTTTCAATCACTCAAATTATTTGAAGAAGGAATCAGGAGTCAGGATCGTAATAAGTTTTCCATCAACCAAATCATCATAAATCGAGATTGAAAATTACGATTTATCGTGTCATATAAAAAAATACCACCAGGTTTCAACACTCTATATATTTCTGAAACAACTTGACGATAATCAGAAACGTGTTCCAAAACATCCACACAAATAACAAAATCAAAAGTATTATTTTCATAAGGCAAACTTTCAGCAATCCCAATTTTATAGTTAATATCCAGACTATTTTCACCGCTATGTTTTTGAGCAACTTCTATACATTTTGCCGACGAGTCAATACCATAAATTATTGCACCTCTCTTGGCCATAAATTCACAAGAAAAACCACCCCCACAACCCACATCCAAAACCTTTAATCCTTGCCAATGAGGAACATATCTATCGAAAAATTTAAACCTTGGTTGATTAAGATAATAAAGTGCATAAATTTTGGCATTTTTATCCCACCATTGATTAGCACTTAAGTCATAAAACTCTAGGTCATTTTTTTTCATTGTTATTAGGCATATTCAGAAAATAGGGATTAGGGAGTAGGGGAAAATTTTTGATTTATATAGTGCGATAATTAATTTAATTTTTTATTATCACCAGATGTCTCTTATATTTATTCATTAATTTTCAGAAAGAATTAATAAAAATTAGGAAAGCGATCGCTACACCTATTCAGATCAATAATATATCTAACTTAACCTCGCCGTACATTCTAGAATTAACCTTTGATTTTCAATAGCATAAGGCTGAACTTCTAAAGCCTTTTTAAAAGCTAAAATAGCTTCTCGATATTTTCCCAATGCAGCATAACATAATCCTAAACCATGCAAAGCACCAAAATGAAAAGGAATAATTTTCACTACCATCTCACAATCTTTTATCGCCTTTCTATACTCTCCTAAAGTGTAATAAAGAACCGCTCTTCGATTCCAAGCTTCTGCAAAATCAGGTAAATCTTCAACTAATTTATTCAAAACTGCTTCTGCCTTAGCAACTTCTCCAACTTGCAGCAAATTTTCTGAGCTTCTAATTGCTTCTAAACCAGCAACACCTTTTTGTTCAAACCAAATCCGCCATAACTCACCCGTAGCTTTATTTCTAATTAATTCATCAGGATTTTTCAAGTCTTCTAGTAATTCTCTAATTGATGATTTATCCATAATCTTAATAATCTTAATAATTGCTAATTGGCAAGTTGTCAAACAGTTTAATTCCTTGATGGAATAGCTATGAATGTAGAACTCGTATATGGAATTACTAATACCGTTTCACTAAAGTCAAAAGTCAAAAGCGAGTGCTAATTGGCGAGATTTCCTCAGAATTTAAGACGCACATCTGACAGTCAGAAGTCAAAAGTAAGATTTTAAGTACTTAAAATCTCTACTCTACAGTGATTTAAGCTGATTATTTGACTTGATCAATTACCAACTATTTGTGACATTTTTTAAGTGAAATGGTATAACTACTAAATCTTATCATAATTTATCAAAATAATTGGGTTGCGCAACCCCGTCTTTTAAGGTGAAATATTTTTGGAGGCTTGCTCAAATCCCCGTTACAAAAACAACTTCTGACTTCTGACTTCTGACTTCGTTAAATACTTGCTATAATCTGACTTTTGATTGTACTGTTAGTTTACTTGACGTAGGTATTTCAGCTATATACTTACCACTTGTTCTATCCTAGAGAATTAAACTCCTTCTTACTTCTGACTTCTGACTTTTTACTTCTTACCGAGAAATTGTGGGTATGCGCCTCCCCTTTTAAGGGGAAAAAAGAAAAAAAATTTTACTTTTAGTCAATCCTATCCGTTTTCAAGAAGAGGTAATAATTAATTATTAATTATTAATTGTTTAATTCTTCCTTCTTACTTAATTTATGCTCAATATTTCTATCATTATTCCTACCTTTAATGAAGCAGCTTATTTATCGCGTACCCTCAATAATCTTTCTGTACTTACTCCTCCAGCAAAAGAAATATTAGTAGTAGATAGTTACAGCGAAGACGATACAGTTTCTATTGCTCTCTCCTTTGGAGTTTCTGTCATTTATTCTCCTCAACGCGGACGTTCTATTCAAATGAATTTAGGTGCCCAAAAAGCAACAGGAGAAATTCTCTGTTTTCTTCACGCTGATACTATAGTGCCTAATGACTTGATTTCTATAATTTCCCAAACTTTGGCAAATCCAAATATTGTTTGTGGTGGATTTATTTCTATTATGTGTAATGCCAAAACTACTCGCTGGAGTATTGCCTTACATAATTATCTCAAAACTTTTTATGCTCCCCTAATTTTTCGCCCCTATTTATTCTTGAAAGGTTTGCGGATTTTGTTTGGAGACCAAGTAATTTTCTGTCGTCGCACAGATTTCTGGAAAGTTGATGGTTTTGATATTAATCAACCAATTATGGAAGATGCTGACTTATGTCTCAAGTTAGTTAAACATGGACGAATTTATTTAGTAAATCGCTTCGTATATACTAGCGATCGCCGTGTAGCTAAGTGGGGAATTTTAAAAGCAAATTTTATCTATTTATTTATTAGTTTTTTATGGGGTTTTGGTGTCTCACCAACTTTTCTGAAACGTTTCTATCAAGATATTCGTTAAGAGACTGTTTATCAAAAAATACCGACCACATTACTGCGATCGGCTACTTGGATTTTTTATTCTTCTTCGTTTGGGTCTTCCTCTTTGGCAGATTCGAGGAGATGAACCAACTCAACTTCTAAAGAGCGCATCTCCTCAAATACTTTAGATTTATGGGTATGATTTTCGATTAGCCGCTGTTCTAATCTTTTGCCATGTTCCTCTACATATTCTAGGTGTATAGACTGAAGAGTCCTTAAGCGGTCAAGAATTCCCCCAACAGTTGTTTTTGAGACCGTAATTCGGCCTCCTTTGTCCATAGCTCTATTAACTCGCTTTAGGTTCTGGGTAGGGCAAAGCAAGAATCCAAAGCTATTACAGCAACTTATATTGAAACCACTATTATCGGGGAAACTATATCGCCCCTCGCTACAGCAAAACTACCCAGAGATGTTTGGGACAAATTAAAAGCTCAGGCCAAACAACAAGGAGTTAAGCCTGAAAAATTATTAGAAGAGATTGTGGGAAATTATTTAGACCCAAAACAAGACTCTGACCCAGATACTGAAACAGTAACCGAGCCAGAGTCTAAAAACAAATCAAAAATCTCTATGTCCAAAACGCCTGAGATGAAAGCTTGGGAAAAAGATTTACAGGATTTACTCCAGGAAAAATATACTAACGAGGTTAATTGCGACACAACCGCAGACAGTTCCACAATACCGAAAGTTTTTCAATCAGATGGGGGTGTCCCGCCTGGAAGGTAAACCGGATTTAGTATAAGATATCTTCTCTACGAAAAAAGCAAAAATAGCCAATAATCATGGAATTTCTTAACTTAGTGGAGGCAGAAAAACTAGCACCTTGGCGATCGCCCTTAGCCAGAGCTTTACATAGAAACCGAAGTCTAACTTATGCCCGTTATGTCCAATTAGCAACAGTCACTGCTGAAGGCCAACCCAAAAATCGTACCATCGTATTCCGAGGTTTTTTAGAAGAAACCAATCAGCTAAAATTCATCACTGACAGTCGTAGCAAAAAAGTAGAGCAAATAGAAAAAAATCCCTGGGCCGAAATCTGTTGGTACTTTCCTCAAACTAGAGAACAATTTCGCCTCACTGGCAAACTCTACCTAATCAAAGCAAATAATCCTGATCCTAAACTTGCTCAAGTCAGAGAAACAACATGGCAAGAAATTTCAGACAATGCTAGACAGCAATTTACTTGGCCTAATCCTGGAGAAAGTAAAGTAGAAATCGGTGCCTTTGAATTGTCCCCACCAAATCCTGCCTATCCCCTATCAAACTTTTATCTATTATTACTAAATCCAACAAAAGTCGAGCATCTAGAACTCAAAGGAGAGCCACAAAATCGTTGGCTTTATCAAATTGATAACTCTAAAACTTGGTCTACTCAAGATATAAATCCTTAAAATTCCTTAGCCATAAAAAAATCTTGAATTGCTTAGTCTTGGAGACGACAACTAGCGTAATTAGCAGAAGATGGAGGGTCAGAATTAACCACAAGACACTGTGATAATTTACCTTGTAAATTTTCCACCTGTTGTTCAAGAGAATCAATTCGATCAACCAAAGCACGAATAACCTCAGCCTCAGAGTCAGGCAAACTACCATGCTCTAAAGGATTTACCTTAACTCCAGAACGATATACAACTCTCCCAGGCACTCCCACAACAGTACAGTCAGAAGGAACATCCCTAAGTACTACCGATCCTGCACCAATACGAACATTATTACCAATATTAATATTACCAAGAACCTTGGCACCCCCACCAATAACCACATTCTCACCCAAAGTAGGATGCCGTTTGCCAGTTTCTTTGCCAGTACCACCCAGAGTTACTCCTTGGTAAATTAGGCAATAGTTTCCGACAATAGCAGTCTCTCCAATAACTACACCCATACCATGGTCAATAAAAACTCCTTGGCCCACAACAGCTCCTGGATGAATTTCAACCCCAGTCAAAAAACGGCCTATGTGGGAAATTAAACGAGGCAGGAAAGGAATTTTCAGACCGTACAAACCATGAGCTAGGCGATGAAATATTAAAGCCTGAAGACCAGGGTAGCAAGTAAGAACTTCCAACCAGTTACGAGCTGCAGGGTCTCTATCAAAGATAATTCGGAAGTCAGTTAGAAGGGTATTAAACACGAGAATTTACCATCTTTGCTTGAGCAGATCATTTAACATTATACTTAAGGGTGAATCAAATAAGTTGTTCAATTTTTTTCGGAAAATACTATGTCGTTATTCTTGATAACTGTGGTATTGTTCTTCAGTTGGTTATTCACTTCTATCTTTGTCTTGGAACCAATGGACTTCATGCAATGGCTGCATATTCCTCGATGGTTATTTCTGTCAATAATATTGTTAGTTGTTTCTTGGTGTTTAGGAGATTAATTATCGTCATTTATTGATGACTTTATTCTGATTATGGAATTGCATATTAGATATCAAGGATTTTCACTACATTTTGCTTTTGATGAAGCTCTAATATCCAGTCTCATTAATTAGATGTCATAAAAATGCTTTTCTCTATTCTCTTGATAATTTCTCAAAATTATTCCTATTTTTTACTCTGTTATCCATGCTCCGGTATCCCTAACAAGTTTTTTTATTTGTAGGTATTTAAAAAAGAGGCATGATATAGCAATTAGATTCAACTATTCATATTTTTTCTGTTATTATACCTCTTCCAATTTTCAAACTAAAAATTAATTGAAGAAGGAGACAGGAGACAGGAGACAGGAGACAGGAGGAAAATTACATGGGGATTCTCACCCCAAGTAATTTTGAACACCCCCGTTGACGGTGGGGTATTAAACCCACAAAGAAAATGATAAATGATAATTTACTTCGTAAACATTCAGCTATTAGCAGTCAGCGTTTCCCTGCGGGATGCTACGCAAACAGCAATTAGTAATGAATAATTACTTCTCAGATTTAGGAAGGGGACTTTGGCAGTAACTTTGTATTCTTTCTGAATTTCAACGGTTGCTTTTACCTTCTCCAAAATTAATAGCTGATAACGCAGTTCCAACTATAGGAGACTAGCTAATAGCTGACGGCTATTTGCGCAACATTCCACAGGAAATGCTTACTATACTTCTTAATAAAAGTCAAAATTTGCTTTTTTCATTAGACATATCCGAAAAAGAAAAAAATACCGAAAAAAGCCACAAAAAAAAGGGTGCATCTCATATTTGCAAAAATACTTTTTTTTCCTATATATTCCCTATTCCCTATTCCATGTTGCCTGTTGCCTGTTGCCTAAAAGCAATAAATTTTTGGCTTTATTCTTGCATTGAGATGCACCCAAAAAAAAGGAATTAATTTAAGAAGAGAAGAAGAAAAATTAAAAATTAACCAAAGATAGTAGTTGAACATCTAACAAGATTTTTAAAAGTTTTCAGAGTAGTTCAATAAAGATTCAAAAGATTCAGATTAAGAGGGAAAAAAATGAGCAAATAGTGAAGACAATATGTGGCTTAGTGAGACTGAAGAAAGGAGGGTTAATCAGATAATAAAAAAAGTTGTAAACAAGAAATAAAAAAATCAAATATAAGGGGATACGCGACCCCTCCTAAAATTAAATGACAAGCTAGAAGTCGGAGATTTAAACCCAAGCTTTTAGCGCGCTGAAAGCTGAGTGCTATTTGCAGAGCATTCCGGTACAAAAAATGCTGATAGCTAGTTAACTTTGATTACTTTGTTCTGCATTTTGAATTTTTATTTAAACTGCTGTAAAGTCTATCTAATTATCGTTTAACGACTAAAAGACAATTAATCTATTAGTCTATCTAATCATAAATCAATAAATCATGGTGCACGAATTTTCCTTTGCTTTTGGACTACGAAAAATAGAAGATAATAACCTCTCATCTCAAAAACATGAGTCACGCTCAATCTACCGAGCAATTGTGTTAATGCTATTAACCACAAGCATAGTCGGTTTACAAGTTAGTCGTCTGGTTCAACTACAATTAATTCAAGGTCAACAGAATAGAGACCGAGCAGAAAACAACCGCATTAGGCCAATTTCAGTCCCATCCAATCGAGGACTAATCCTAGACCGTAATCACAAAGGCTTTGCATCTAATCGTCCCATCCGTTCCATCTATTTATGGCCAAAAGAACAATCCAAAGAGCAATGGAAAATTACTGCAGAAAAGCTCAGCACCATAATTGATATACCCGCCGAAAAAATCATTCAAAAAGTAGAGCAGGCTATAAATTCAGGAGAAAAGAATGTAAATATTAGCCATGAAGTGAATCGTGATACTTTTGTCACCTTACAGGAAAGAGCTGCGGAATTTTCCGGTGTAGAAGTGAGGTCGGAATCAACTCGTTATTATCCTCATGGACAATTAGCATCTCATATAATTGGATACCTTGGCGAAGCTACATCAGAAGAACTAAAAGCTAACCCAGAATATCAAATGAGAATGATGGTTGGTAGATTAGGAGTTGAAGCAAGTGCTAATGATTTGCTTGCCGGAAAATGGGGTAAGCGTTTGATAGAAGTCAATGCCCAAAATAAAGAAATAGGTAGTCTCGGAGAAATTAAACCTCAAGCAGGAAAGACAGTAAAGTTAACTCTTGATATAGACCTTCAGAAAACAGCAGAAAAAGCTCTAGGTTTTCGTAAGGGAGCAGTAGTTGCTCTAGATGTGAATACGGGGGAAATTTTAGCAATGGCCAGTTATCCCAGATTTAACCCCAATGTGTTTACGAAACCTATGTCTCAAGCCAAATGGCAAAATATTCATAGTCAGGAGCAATCATTTTTAAATCGGTCTCTCCAAGGTTATCCTCCAGGCAGTACTTTTAAAATAGTGACTTCTTCAGCGGCCATGGGGTCTGGAAAATTTTCACCATATTCTCTTGTTTATACCTCTGACTCAATTTATGTTGGAGGTATTAGTTTTAATGAACATAGTGGAGGATATGGTTCAATTGGTTTTAGAAGTGCATTAGCCTATAGTAGTAATACCTTCTTTTATAGAATAGGTATGGCTATTGGACCTCAAGAAATAATTAAATGGGCACATCAGCTTGGTTTGGGTGGTGAAAATTTAAACCTTTTGGGCATACCCGCAACATACAATGGTTTAATTCCTACTGAAGAAGATAAACGTAGGATTTATAATGATGATTGGTATTTGGGTGATACAATAACTATGGCAATTGGCCAGGGTCTGGTTTTGGTGACACCATTAGAGTTGGCAGTAGCAGTAGCAGCGATCGCTAATGGTGGTAAACAGATTAAGCCTCACTTGTTAGCGAATGAAACGAATAGTCCAAAAATGAAGCCTACTCCCACAGGGTTGAAACCTGAACAGATAAAGATTATTAGAGAAGGGATGATTGATGCAGTTTATTATGGTACAGCACAATCTCTTAATGACGGTACTATTCCTCTGACAGGAGGGAAAACCGGAACCTCAGAAGTAATTGGACAAAGGTCTCACTCTTTATATGTTGGTTTTGGGCCAGCTGATCAGTCAAAAATTGCGATCGCTGTCATTGTGGAGAATGGAGGTTATGGTTCTGTTTCTGCTGCTCCTGTTGCCAAACAGGTTTTTCAAACTTATTTCAGCAAGTATAATTAGGGTTTGCGCTTCACTAGTCTTTTAGTAGGGGTAGGAGACAGGAGACAGGAGACAGGAGACAGGAGGAACGGGGAATAATGAGGAGGTAGGATTAAACAATTAATAATTAATTATTACCTCTCCTTGAAAACGGAATTGATTAACTAATAATGAAAAAAAAATTTATTATTATCCCCTTAAAAGTCTATGCTTTATAAACATCTTTCTTAGCATAAAACTTGACAAAAGTGAGAAGTTATGTGTAAGTCGTTTGAGAGGCTTTTTTCTCGGAAAAGTATATTGAAAAATACATTTTTTTGAAGATTATTACTCCCCACACTCCCCACCCTCCCATCAAGGTTTTCAGGAGTTCCTGATCATGGATAGCTTAAAATTGGAGGTTTTAAACCATAATTTTTCAGTAAGAATTGTCAGAATGAGGGGTTTTTCTGCCCAACTATGAGCCTAAAGTACACTCCTTTTTAAGCGTTTTAGACGTGATACCAGGCACTGCAATTCGACCCCAAAAAGGCACTTGTCTTTATAGAACCCATTTGGTATCTTTTCTTGAAATACAAAGTCTTCAGGAAAGCCGTTTTAAGGAGCTTAACAACTATAGGGGTTCAGGAGACCGAAAAATTACGAAAAATGACTGCCAGAATCGTAAAACCCAGATGGCTATTGGACTGATAACTTGTTAAATAGATACCAAATGGCTTCTATATGTCAATTCTTTTAGATTAAATCGGTAAGCCCTAATTAATAATTAATAATTAATTAGGGCTTGCTGATTAATTCTCAGAGTATTGATAAATAAAGACTAAAGCGTTTTTGATGTTCAAAAAAGTGCCATCTTTTTGCACCGAAAAGCTCAAAAAGCTAGTATTTTGGGATGATTGTAACAGAAAAATCAAGGGAAAATTTTTCCGACTACCTCCTCATATAATTTCCATTTATCCTGACTCCTGACTCCTGACTCCTATCCCTACCAAAAGACTTTTTCCGCAAACCCTAATTATTAATTATATCGACCGAATCTTCTCCTAATCGAACAGTAAAATCAGAACCTATTTCACCAGTAGAAGCAGGCTCAATATTACCAAAACCCAAAGCATTCTTCACAACTTCAGCAGACTCCAAATAACCCCCTTGAACAATAATTTGAGTCAAAGGTTCTTTGTCAAGCCAATCAGAAACTACATAAACATTGTAGAATCCTTGATCCCTCAAATATTGAGCAAAATTTGTCGCTGCTTGAGAATTACTAGAGGCATTTTGAACAGCTATTTTAGCCTCTAAAGACAAAGTTTTATTAACTTTTTTCGGATGAAATAGATCGTTATAATTAAAATCTTCTAACTTGAAATTAAAATATTGTTCAAGGATTCGGTCTCGACCAGGTTGGTCTATAATCCAATAGCTAGTCAAATACTCATCACTAGAACTAGCTCTTCCTGGCAACATTACCATTCTCAAATCATCTCTTTCTAAATCAAGACTAAAACTTACCAAAACTAACATTTCAGGAAAACTTAAATTAGTATCAACATACTTCAGCATTACCTGAATAATATGAGGCAACCGAGGTAAAACTGCCACATTAGTAACGCGGTTTCGGAGCGCCTTGAGCAAAACTTGTTGTCGTTGAATACGACCAATATCTCCATGAACTTCTTCTCGGAAACGAGCAAATTGTTCTGCTTGTTCACCATTAAGAGTTTGCCAACCAGACTTTAAATCTATTTTTAGCTGCTGAGTATTATCAGTATAAGACATAGGTTGAGGAACAAAAATTTCTATCCCACCAAGTTGTTCCACTAATTCTCGAAACGCTCCCTTACTAACTCGCACATATCGGTCAATCTCAAAACCACTTAAAGTACTCTCTAAAACACTTTCTACGAGTTTTGGCCCACCATAAACATTAGCTTCATTAATTTTAGCAATACCAATTTTGGGAATTAGGACTTGAGTATCTCGTGGTACTGAAAGTAAACTGACAGTCTGAGTAGTGGGATTAGCTTGTACTAATAGTAAAGTATCGCTACGACCCTCAAACACATCTGGAGAATTTTCTGCCACCCCTGAGACTTGGTCAATTCCCATAACTAGAATATTTATCGGTCGTGAGAGTTGGTAAGGCAGACGCTGACGCCATAGGACATCTGAGGTAAATTTATGGAGTAGTTGGCTGAAAAACTGTGGTTCAACCGGAGCAAATAGAGCAGTTATTGCCCCAAAAGAAGTAGTTATAGTTCCACTCAAGACTAATACAAGTATCCAGAACCACCATTTGTGCAAAATAAACCGGGACTCAGTAGAAGAAGTATTATTCATAATAAAAGTTAAAAGTTAAAAGTAAGATTATTGTTGTAACTATAGCTGTTTGTGTCCAAGTTAATGGCTAGAAATGGATTGAAGAAGGAGACAGGAGACAGGAGACAGGAGACAGGAGGAAAATTACATGGGGATTCGCTCCCCCAAGTAATGCGTGAACACCCCCGTTGACGGTGGGGTATTAAACCCACAAAGAAAATGATAAATAGGGCTTGGTGATAAACTATCAAAGTATTGACATATAAAGGCTTCAGCCTTATTAGGTTGAAAAAAGTCCCAGCTTTTCGGTCAAGAAAGCTCAAAAAACTAGCATTTTGTGCAGACAAGGACAGAAAAATTAAGGGACAATTCTTCCAACTACATCCTCTGTAATTCCCATTTATCATGACTCGGTCCTCCCCCTCCCAGGAGGGGAGGGGTTAGGGGTGGGTTGGGAGGGGCGAGGGGTGGGTTGACTCCTACCCTCACCCATAAGACTTTTTCAGCAAACCCTAAATAAAAAAGATATAGACCACTTCTGAATTGGTAATAATTAATAACTGAGTCTAAATGCCAACTACTCAATTCCCTACTTCCTAAAAACTGAGAATTTTGTATTTCACAAACTATTAAACCGCTATAATATTGAAAGTTTTAGAATCTCCTCAAAAAATCAGTAAATGCCATAGTTGGGTAATATCATGTCCGGTTGAACAGTTTTGAAGAAGGAGACAGGAGACAGGAGACAGGAGACAGGAGACAGGAGGAAAATTACATGGGGATTCGCTCCCCCAAGTAATGCGTGAACACGACCGTTGACGGTGGGGTATTAAACCCACAAAGAAAATGATAAAATAAATTAACGACGGAGGAAGACCGAGTCAAGAGGACCGAGTCAGGAGGGAAGAAAGAAAAAGGAAGAGGAAGAAGAGCAGAAGAAAGAGAAAGTTTTTTGATCACGCTCTGATCCGGACATAATATAACTTGGGAAAAACTGGCAATGAGAATTTAAGATTGAATAGTCTAATCTATTAATTAATCTAAAATCTGATGATACCTGTAATTCTTGCTGGTGGTAAAGGAGAACGTTTTTGGCCCTTAAGTCGAAAGCATCGACCCAAACAGTTTCTTTCTCTGGATGGCAGTGGTAAAAGTTTGTTACAAACAACAGCAGAGAGATTACTCTCATTATCTAACAATTGGGATGGTTTATGGGTTGTAACATCCGCAATGTTGGCCGAAGGTGTAGCACAACAGTTACCCCAGATGCCAAAGGAAAATATATTGGCAGAACCAGAAGGAAGGGATACAGCTCCTGCTGTTGCGTGGACAGCTATAGAGACAGCACGCCGTTATGGTGAAGATGCAGTAGTGGGGTTTTTCCCTGCTGACCATTGGATCGGGGAACCGGAAGTATTCCAGAAGACCTTGGAGGCAGCAGCTGAGTTGGCAATGAATCAGGAGGCTATTGTTACCCTAGGTGTGAAACCCTCTTTCCCTTCTACAGGTTATGGATACATTGAACAGGGAAAAGAAGCAGGAAATTTTGGTGGGTTTGATGCTTATAGGGTGGCGCGGTTTACGGAAAAGCCTAACCGAGAGAAGGCTGAGGAGTTTTTAGCAACGGGTCGTTTTAGTTGGAATGGCGGTATTTTTGTGTTCCGGGTGGGGGTAATGTTGGCTGAGTTACGAAAATATGCGCCGACAATGATGACTGTTTTGGAGGCCATGGGTGCTGGGGGTTATTCTCAGTTGGAGAAGAAGAGTATTGATTATGCGGTGATGGAGAAGACTGACAAGGCTTTTGTGTTACCTGTGGCTTTTGGTTGGGATGATTTGGGTGACTGGAATGCTTTGGAACGTTTGGTTAAGGGTGATGGAGTGAATGTGGAGTTAGCTAATCATTTGGGGTTAGATACGGAGGGGTCGATTTTTTATGCTACGAGTGATGATGATGCTATTGTGACTATTGGTTTGGAGGATGTGGTTGTTGTTAGGGATGGGAATGTGACTTTGATTGTGAAAAAGGAGCGATCACAAGATATTAAGCAAGTTTTGAAGAGTTTGGCTAATCATCCTAAGTTTAAGGATTTATTATAGTAGGAAGGAAGTAAGGAAGAAGAACTTACACACGGACGCTACCTGTAGGGGCAATTTATGAATTGCCACTACAAAAAACACGGCCTTGCTGAATCAAGGGATGAATCTAGAGCGGATAGAAAGTCTCAAAAATTAAGATATTGAATCAAAGTCTAATCAGCGATTTTGTTACTCTAATATCAAATCCGGTTGAATACTTATTATATAGTTGGCACAGATGGGGAGATGGGCAGATGGGGAGGTAGTCCGATTTAATATTGAAGTGTGGTATAAAATTATAAACATATATTGTATAACCGGATTCTATATAACTCTATATTCTTCGTAATTCCTGTTAGCTTTGGCGCAATTTAAAGCAGCTAAAGCAAAATCAACATTTGTCTTAGCTTATAGATAATTTAATTGAGCGATTACTAACCTTGCCTCTTCGTGAAGAATTGCATCTCCATCAATTCCAGAAGACTGTAGAGAAAATATTAATTTCTTCTGTTTGGAAACTGTAGCGCTTTGTAGGTTGGGTAGAACGAAGTGTTAACAGAGCTTATCCGTTAGGATAAACCCAACAACAAGCTTGTGTATGTTGGGTTGCGCTATCACTTAACCCAACCTACAGTATTATAACTGCTTACTTCATGGATAGAGAGTTCAAGGGTTTTTTTCTTTTCTAGTAGCGTTCGCGGAGCGTTGCATCAGCAGTATCGCCTCTCCCCAATTCTGTCGCTTAAAATTTCTCCAGCTTGCATCTGCCTCGACTTTATCTTTAAGTCATCGAGGTTGCTGAGAGTTAAGTTGATTTTCAAGCATCTGGGAATGTCACTGCTTTTTTTCTCTAAAGGTTGACTCTCTACTTTTGGTATTGGTACAGCAGAAGGAACTGGAATTGGAATTAGTTTGTTTGTAATTGCAGTACAGGCGGTGATTGAGGTAGAGAAAATCTCTTCAAAACCACCAATAAAACACCATAATAAACCTTCATTCATTTCCCATTACTTGAGGTATGAGATTTTGGGCAATATTTTCTATTCTTAATAATCCCCTGATACCCAAAAATTTTTGATGTCATTACCAAGGTAAAATTTGCTCTGGGAGAAAGCCATTATCTAACAAAATACTCTCTAAATTTGCACCATTAAAACAAGTTTTGGTTAAATTTTCTAACCCTAATTTATCTCGTTTAGCTAATATTTCTGATTCTTGCGGTTCACAATTTAATAAGTCTGCCATATCCCGAAACTTCGACGATAAAATAGGGTATAACAAGCATGATAATTAATAATATCTGGATGATAAACTTCTGTAAAAACAGCAAAATAAGAATAACGAGCAATCACTTCTGGTTTCAATAAATTATGAGCGTGTTGGTCAATGGCAGAAATATCCCAAATTTCCATATTTCTTTGTCCCAAAATTATCTTTTACGATAGCGCTATGCGCAACTGAGAAGTCAAAAGTAATCTCTGGCTAATTTTTCCCTGTAGTTGAATATTCAAGTTGACAAACTGTCCCTAAAATTAGCAAACTTATCCAAAATTCTCAGATACTAGATTTATCACCAATAGTTTTAGGAAGCAGATAATGACATCTATACAATCTCCCACCTCCTGGCAAATGAGCGATCGCGAACGTGCCAATCTCAAGCAAGTAACAATCTACGATTCAGTTCAATCTCTCTCAGAAATATGGCCACTGGCTGCCAAACATTATAATCAGACCATCGCCCTCCATGACCCCCATGCCAAACCAGAAGTCAAATTTACTTATGCAGAATTAAACCAACAGATTCAAAAATTTGCTGCTGGTTTACAATCATTGGGGGTTGTCCCTACGGAAAATGAAGCGTCAATACCTCCGAGAGTGGCCTTATTTGCTGACAATAGCCCTCGGTGGATGATTGCCGACCAAGGTATTATTGCTGCAGGGGCAGCAGATGTGGTGAGAAGTGGGACTGCAGATATCGAAGAATTGGCTTATATTCTTCAACATAGTGGCAGTGTGAGTTTGGTCGTGGAAAATTTGGCCTTGTTGAAAAAATTGAACGATCACCTGCAAGACTTACCTATACATTTAATTATTCTGCTATCCGATGAAGAGCCAAACCCTGACGAAAACCTACCTGTAGTCAAATTTTCTCAAGTCATTGCTACAGGAGAAGACCGCCCCCTGAAACCCACTAAGCAAAACCTGGAAACTCTTGCTACTTTGCTCTACACTTCTGGCACAACTGGCAAACCCAAAGGTGTAATGCTGACTCATGGCAACCTGCTCTATCAAATTAATGTTCTCGGGGCACTTATTCAACCTAATCCAGGAGAATGCAGCCTAAACATCCTACCTACTTGGCATACTTTTGGTAGAACAGGAGAATATTTTTTCCTCTCCCAAGGTTGTACCCAAATTTATACCAATAAACGTTCTCTGAAAAAAGACTTCCAAGAATATAAACCCCACTATGTTACCAGTGTCCCTAGAGTTTGGGAATTAATTTATGAAGGGGTACAAAAACAACTAAGAGAACAACCAGCCAATAAACAAAAATTAGCTCAATTTTTCCTGGGCATAAGTCAACGTTACATTGAAGCTAGGCGTATTAGTCAAGGATTAGTTTTGCAACTCGATCCACCGTCTCAGTCTCAGAAATTGCTGGCTACTTTGCAAAGTTGGGTATTATTACCTCTTCATAGTCTGGGAGAAAAAATCATTTATCAAAAAATCCGCCAAGCTACTGGGGGTCGCCTGAAATTTGCCATAAGTGGGGGTGGTTCTCTAGCGATGCACTTAGAAAATTTCTTTGAAATAGTTGGTATAGGCTTATTGGTAGGATATGGTTTAACCGAAACTTCTCCAGTTTTGACTGTTCGACACTATTGGAACAATCTCCGGGGGTCTGCTGGTAAACCCATTCCAGCTACTGAGATTAAAGTAGTAGATCCAGAAACTAACAAAACTCTGACAGTTGGTAATAAAGGTGTGGTTTGGGCAAGAGGGCCACAAATCATGGCTGGTTATTATCAAAATCCCGAAGCTACTGAGAAAGTTATTGACTCCGAGGGTTGGTTTAATACTGGTGATATAGGTTGGATAACCCCAGAAAATGATTTGGTATTAACTGGTCGGGCAAAAGATACAATTGTTCTGACTAATGGGGAAAATATTGAACCTCAGCCCATTGAAGATGCTTGTGTCCGCAGTCAATATATTGACCAAATTATGCTGGTGGGGCAAGACCAGAAATTTTTGGGCGCTTTAGTCGTGCCTAATATTGAAGCAGTGGAACAATGGGCTATTCAACTTAATCCTTCAGAATCTCAACCACAGATTGATTGGGAAAGTCAGACGATTCAAGAATTGTTCCGCCAGGAATTGAATCGGGAGGTAAAAAATCGCCCCGGATATCGGCCTGATGACCGTATTGGACCATTTCGCTTGATTCTGGAACCGTTTACGGTAGAAAATGGCATGACAACCCAAACGATGAAGATCAAACGTCCCACTGTCACGGACCATTACCGCGATATGATTAACAAAATGTTTGATTAATGACTTTGGAGATTTTAGATTTTGGATTGAGTATCATCTAGATTTTCTGAAATCTTAAAGTCTAAAATCAATATTCTCGTCCTTATGTGCAAACAAAAATAAACTGACAAGAACAATTTTTATGGAGTATTCTCAAACACAATTACTTTTAAAGCGAGCGATTAACGTTAGAGTAGTCGTTACCCCACGCTGGAAAGAAGAAGCCCAACAACAACTACAAACCCAAATTAATAATTTAGATAGCCAATTACAACAGATTGAAATACAAGGGCAAAAGGCAATTGCTGAAATTAGAAAGCAAAGTGTACAACCTCCAGGCCCTCAAGTACAACAGCAGATTAATAATATACAAGCACAGATCGGCCAAAAGAAAAATGAGTTTGTAGAGCAGAAAAATCAAGCTTTACAACAATTACAACAAGTACAAACTTTGGAATTAGAGCAAGAAGTTAGTCAAGGTCAAATTGAAAGTGTATTTACTGCAGATGTAGGAGATAATTTGATCAAGAAAATGCAAGTAGAAGTTCTCCTGCGTGATGGGGTAATTGAAGAAGTGCGAGGTGAGGTTTAGAGGGAAAAAAGAAGGTGATAGGTGTTAGGTGAAAAAAGTTTACTGTCCTATCCAAGACCTATAATCGGGAGGTGGCAGGTTCTAAGTGAGAAAAACGTAGGAATGAGGACTCAATAAAGTCCAGATTTTTTTTGAATAACTCACATAATTTTGAATTTGGATAATTTAACTTGTGTAGATAATAAAATCCTTATTCCTGACTGCGCTACCTACAACCTAAAACCTTCTTACTTAACACCCCAATCATATTGTGGACAACCCTCATGATGATCGGGTTTGACACAAGGGTTGCTCCAAACATTGTTATAGCAGGGAACAGGGAAAAGCGGTGCGAACCCGTGTCGGCGACAGATGTAACAGAAACTGCACCAAGATAAGGAAAAATGAAAAAAACATTTCCCCGTGTTTGATTCATAATCACTCTATGTCCTAACCAACTCGTTCTTTGCTATAGGTAAAATCTTATTACCTACAACTTACTTGAAAAAGGTGTTAGGTACTACGTGTTAGGTAAAATCTTGTTACCTACAATCTACAATCTACGACCTACGACCTTCCACCTTCTACTTGAAAAAGGTGTTAGGTACTAGATGTTAGGTAAAATCTTGTTACCTACAACCTACCACCTTGAGAGCGTAGCGACAATAATTTATCAATAAAAAAACAACGGAAAACTAACATGATTAACGAAGTATTCATGCCTGCCCTTAGTTCGACTATGACCGAGGGTAAAATTGTTTCTTGGCAAAAATCCACTGGTGATTGGGTAGAAAAAGGAGAAACAGTAGTAGTAGTTGAATCAGACAAAGCAGATATGGATGTAGAATCCTTTTTCTCTGGATATCTGGCCAATATAATTGTAGAAGCTGGTGATGTAGCAGCCGTAGGGTCTACGATCGCTTTATTGGCTGAAACAGAGGCAGAAATTGAAACAGCCAAACAGCAAGGAGGTGCTACAACCAAGCAAGAAACTGCTCCCGCTGCTTCTACTGCTGCAACTGCCGTTGCTACAGCCCCCTCTTCCGTCACAACAGAAACAAAAGAGAACAACGGTCGCCGTAATGGACGGATTATGGCTTCCCCTCGTGCCCGGAAGTTGGCCAAAAAATTGAAGGTAGATTTAAGTACCCTCAAAGGTACTGGGCCTCATGGTCGCATTGTGGCAGAAGATGTAGAAATGGCAACAGGTAGTACTCCAACTTCAGTTGCTGCATCTGCGAAGACCGCGACTCCCGTTATTCCTACTCAACCATCTATTCCTACTGCCCCACCTCCACCATCTGCACCTCCAACTCCGGTGACTCCTGGACAAGTTGTGAAGATGAATACCCTGCAAAATGCAGTGGTGCGAAATATGATGGTCAGTTTATCTGTGCCTACTTTCCATGTTGGTTACACGATCGCTACAGATAACTTAGATGGGTTGTATAAACAGATTAAGTCTAAGGGTGTGACGATGACTGCGATGTTAGCAAAAGCCATAGCAATGACTTTGCAACAACATCCTTTATTAAATGCTGCTTATGTGGAAGGAGGTATTCAGTATCCTTCTGGGATTAATATTGCAGTGGCAGTGGCAATGCCTGATGGCGGTTTGATTACACCAGTATTGCAAAATGCTGACAAAATGGATATTTATTCTTTATCTCGCACCTGGAAAGGTTTAGTAGAAAAGGCGCGGGCAAAGCAGTTGCAACCGGATGAATACAGCACTGGTACGTTTACTCTATCTAATTTAGGAATGTTTGGAGTAAATCAGTTTGATGCTATTTTGCCACCTGGTCAGGGTTCAATTCTGGCGATCGGTGCATCTCAACCCCAGGTAGTAGCAACTGCTGATGGGATGATTGGAGTTAAGCGACAAATGCAGGTAAATATTACTTGCGACCATAGAATTATTTATGGTGCTGACGCTGCTGCTTTCTTACAAGATTTAGCAAAATTGATTGAAACTAACCCCCAGTCTTTGACTATGTAGGTGAGTAATGAGACGCTGGTGGCATAGAGTTTTATGCCATCAGTGATAGCGCTGTGCGTAGGCAACAGGCAACAGGCAACAGGGGGAATAAAAAACCGATTATATCAGACTTTTAGCTATTGGATACCTCCTGTAATTTGTAAATATCCCAGCGCACATTGCTGTACTCCCCATCTCCCTACACTGCCCCATCTCCCCACACTCTCCACACTTAGGGTGGTGCTTCGGGGCTGAGAATAACAACATATTCCCCGCGATCGCTCTGCTGAATAACGACAACGGGAGGATGAGCATTTGGTGGAGCATTTTTTGGCAAAGAGGGGAATATGTAATATTGACCATCTCTATCGATTAGCAGTCGCCACACAACTTGCGGATAATTAGGGTCAGTTTTGTGATTGTAATCCCCTTGTAGTAACTCTTGATATAATTCTAAACCCCCTGATATAATTCTAAATCTCCAATAACACCAAAACTGCTAACATTAGGATCGTCTCCAATAAGGGGGGTTTGGGAGGATTAAACAACAAATGAATTAGAACGCTATTGGTAGTAGACTGACACAGCTAAAACTGTGCAATAGATTTTTGTTTCTAGGTGTCTTTTTCTCCCCACTCTCCCCACAGTCCCCACAGTCCCACACTCCCCATCTAACGCACCATTTTAGATGAAACAGTCCAGTAGGGTGCGTTACGCTGCCGCTAACGCACCAAAACCATGAAATCTAGACTGTAAAAGGCATTTAACAATCCGTCCCAGGGCACCATTTTAACTGCCTTTCTAAGAGGGGTTTGGGGGGATTAAACAAGAAATGAATTAGAGATGCCAATAATTAGTAATAGTAAAGATATAGCTATTGGTAGGGTGCATTATGCTACCACATATATAGAATTTTGCTCGGTTACGCTAGCGCTAACACACCCTACTGGAGCTTTATAAGGGGGGGGGTTGGGGGGATTCTACCATGGGTAAGTCCTAATAGTATCAAAGTTTTCAGTCCATAAAATCTTACTTTTGACAACTGATAACTGATATTAGATACGATAATATAGGTAAACCCCAAAAGGCATTAGAATACTACCAGCAAGCTTTACCTATCTCACAAGAAGTGGGCGCTCGCTCAACATAAGCTACTACTCTCAATAATATTGGTGGATTTTACGATAATATAGGTAAACCCCAAAAAGCATTAGAATACTACCAGCGAGCTTTACCCATCTCACAAGAAGTAGGCGATCACTCAGGCTTTGCTTCTATTCTCAGTAATATTGCTTATATTTACCGAGATAGGAACCAACCAGAAAAAACTATAAAAAATTGGCAAAAGTCACTAGAAATCACCCTAGAAATGCGTGCAGGGTTAAAACAAGAAGACCGCAAGACTTTTTTAGAAGATAATGACTACAAAGCAAACCCCCTTATCGATCTCCTCATCGACGAAAAAAAACTTGACGATGCCTGGATATGGTATAATGGAGCTACAACTTTTGACCTCGCTGACTACACTCGCCTTATTGATGCCAAAGTCAAAAACCAAGAAGCTCAAAAACTGATTAACCAATGGCAACAAAACAATCAACAATTACAAGCTCTCTATGCCAAAATAGAAGATGAATGAAGTACCCAACTTTCCGAACAAATTAACCAGTTACAAGCAGAAACCAACCAACTCGCTACCGACATTACCAATAAATACCCAGAAGTTGCGGAGCTTTTTGAATTCAAACCCGAAGACATCGACAAACTCAAAGCCAATATTGCACCGGATACCGTTGTTATTCAACCTGCTCTTTTAACTGGTATTACAGATGTTCCCGATAGCATCGCCATATTCCTTGTGACCAGAGACAAACCCACCATAGTCAAAAAAGTACCCATTGATGCCGAAGAATTCGATCACCTTCTCACCGAATATCGCGCCCAACTAGAAAACCCCAACGATGACTACCATGACCTTAACCAAGAAAAACTCTACGACTATCTCATTCGTCCCATGGAAACAGAAATAACAGCTTATTCTCCCAAACAACTCGCCATTATTGCCACGGGAAAACTCCGCTATATTCCCTTTGAAACCCTCTACGACAAAGAATCAGTCAAGGATTGAAATCCATAGCTTGGCTGTATCTTGCCTGTTGCCTGTTGCCTGTTGCCTAAAACCTAGAATTTTGTACCTCACACTTTTTGGGAATTCCTATACCAGGTCTCATTAATTAGAGATAATAAAAATGCTCTTCATCAATTATCTTGAAAATCTATCAAATTTCCCCCGACTCTGTAGGGACGTTGCATGCAACGTCCCTACCTTCCTACTCCCTGTTTCCTATAGACAAAATATAAAAATTAATGTAAACTTAATGTTTTTACCAACAGAGTTTAAATCAGCGGAAAATCAACCATGAAAGCAGTTGTCATGACATCACCAGGAGCGCCGGAAGTTTTACAAGTGCAACAAGTTACTGACCCTGTAATTGAAAATGACCGAGAAATATTAGTACGTTTAAAAGCTGCTGGAGTAAATCCTATTGATACAAAATTACGCACTCGTGGCACTTTTTTTCCAGATAAAAAACCAGCTATTTTAGGATGTGATGGTGCCGGTATTATAGCAGAAGTTGGTAAAAATGTAGAAAATTTTCAAGTGGGAGATGAGGTTTATTTTTGTCATAGTGGCATCGGAGCAACTCCTGGAAATTATGCTGAATTGACTGTTGTTGATGAAAGATTTGTGGCTAAAAAACCAACTTCTTTAACCTTTGTTGAAGCTGCTGCTGCACCTTTAGTTTTAATTACTGCTTGGGAATCTTTGTATGACAGAGGAAAATTAGAAGCTGGAAGAAAAGTGTTAATTCATGGTGGTGCTGGTGGGGTTGGTCATGTGGCTATACAGTTGGCAAAGTTACAAGGAACTGAGGTTGCTACCACTATTAGTTCAGAAGAAAAAGCAGATTTTGTCAAAAGTTTAGGTGCAGATTTAGCGATTTTTAAGAATACAGATTTTGTGCAGGCCGTGTTAGATTGGACGAATGGCGAAGGGGTAGATTTAGCTTTTGATACTGTTGGTGGAAAAGTTTTTTATGACACTATTCCAGCAGTGAAAGTTTATGGCGATCTAGTGACAATTTTAGAACCGGATACTAACTTAGGAAATTTGAAGATTGCTAGGCAAAGAAATCTGCGAATAGGGTTGGAATTAATGTTAACTCCAATGATGAAAGGTTTGATGGAAGCTCAAGTAGACCAAGCTAATATTTTGCAACAGTGTGAGCGGTTATTTGACCAAGGAAAATTAAAGATTCATGTGAATAAAACTTTTGCTTTAGATGATGCAATAGAAGCACATCGAATGTTGGAAGCAGGGTCGATGGTTGGTAAGATTGTTTTGACTATTTAATTAATAGGGAGTAGTGCCGCTACGCGGAAGTCAAAAGTCAAAAGTCAAAAGTTAAAAGTATTGATTTGTAATTATTTTAGGATTTTGTAACTGGTCAATCATTTCCGGCATCCTGCAGTAGGCAGTAGGGAGTAGGGGGAAATTTGATAGATTCTCAAGATCATTGATAAAAGCATTAATATTTATGTCTAATTAATGAGAATTGATATTAAATTTAATATAAACAAAGACAAGATATCTGCTCCTAAAACTGTCTGAATATTATCTAAATTTTCGAGTTATTTTTGATTTTGTTGAGTAGTTAAGGCTGACTCAAAAATAGCTAAATATAACCAATACTAATTTATTTGATTGTTTTTCATAATAGTACAGCAAAATAATTTTAACTTTATCTATAGCATATTTGCATAATTCTCCATCATTAACTAATTTATGGGTCAATTCAGAGTTTACAAATTATAGCAACTGCCATTACTATTAAAATTTATGGAATATCTCAAATAACGAAATATCAACCTTATATCTTCTTCCTTCTTCCTTGCTACTTTTTTAAACATCGCTAGATTAGAAAAATATTGTTGATAAATAGCGTATAATACAACAAATTAACTTGAGGAGAAATTCCAAACATGACACGAGCTATCATGGAAACTGAGAAGGGAATAATCAATCTAGAATTGTTTGATAGTGATGCACCTAATACTGTGAAAAATTTTGTTGAACTAAGTGAAAAAGGATTTTATGATGGCTTAAATTTTCATCGTGTTATTCCTAATTTTATGATTCAAGGTGGTTGTCCTCACGGTACAGGAACAGGTGGCCCTGGTTATAAAATTAAATGTGAAATTAATAATAATAAACATTTGGCCGGAACTTTATCAATGGCTCATGCTGGTCGCGATACAGGTGGTAGTCAATTCTTTATTTGTCACGCTCCTCAACCTCATTTAGATGGTGTTCATACAACTTTTGGTAAAACAGAGAATATGGATATTGTGAATGCTATTAGACAAGGTGACAAAATTCTTTCTGTGAAGATTGAAAAGTAGTTTTTCTCTGTTGATAAATTGAAGAAAATAGGGAGTGGGATAGAGAAAGAAAATACATTTCAAAAGCTTTCCTAATTAAACAATTTTTATCTAGTTGTAGCTCTTTATTTATTATTGTTAGACTAGGGATGTTTTATACAATGTCCCTACTTTTTTATCCCTGGACGGAATGCTGCGCAAACAGGCAGAGGTACTGATAACTGATAACTGATAACTGATAACTGAAATGACTCCTGACTCCTTAAAATAGCCAAGAGTTAAAATAATTAGCGGGTGAAGCAGTATCCTGGAGAATTGAAACTTGGTCTAAATTTAAATTTGATAGTTCATCAATCATTTTTATCTCATTTGCTCTGTCAACTAAGGGAAAAGAAAATTGATGATAATCTTGAATAAATTGAGCTTTTTCTCTAATTTCTGCTTTATTTATAGAACTATAGCGAGTACCAATAATAATTGTATTTTTGCCGCTAGTATGACAGATATAAATAGAAGGAAAAACAGTTTTAATAGTTTTTATATACTCTGCTTCAAAATCATTACTTTTTAACGTATTTACGACTATAACTCCAGATTTTGATAAATGGCGATCGCACAACTCATAAAATTCTTTAGTAGCTAAATTATAAGACATATAACCATTACCAAAAGCTACATCAATCATGATAATATCATACAGATTCTCCTGATTTTGTTGCTCTAAATATTCTCTACCATCCTGAATTGTCACCTTTAATCTGTCATTTAATTCTACCCCAAAAAATTTCTGAGCTATTGATAATATAGTGGCATCAACTTCTGCACATTCAATTATTGTATCTGGAAAATAGTGGTGAAAAACTTGAGCAATACTACCCCCTCCAAAACCTGCTATATAAATTTTTTGTGGTTGACTATTCCAGACTAAAGCTAACATCATTGCTTGAGTATAAGGAAAAATTAAATATATTGGATTATTCAAATTAAGTATAGATTGAACCCAATTCATTTTTAAAGTTACTTGTTCCACTAATACTAACTGAATGATAAATTTGATTTTTTTTATAGTTAAAAAGTGTATACCAGAAGGCTGAGAAAAAATTATTCCATCTGGTTGTTTGTGCAGCCAATAAATTCTTTGTTGAACCGCTTCTAAATTTTTAGTTTGCCAATATTTTTGATTATTCATTGTAATGGTCGTGCATTGTCATTATATTTGTTACGAAAACAGTGGGAGCATCTTGCTCCCGTGCCAGGTATAGCGCTACGCGCAAGTCAGAAGTCAGAAGTTAGAAGTCAGAAGTAATCCTTGACTGAGTTTGAGGATTTATTAATGTCCTAATCTATATTGCGTAGTACTATATTCCTTTTTGCTATATACCATTACTATGCAGGACTACCCAATATTTTGATACCTAATTAAACGGATTTAATATAATACATTGGACTTTGGACAAAAAAAGTTAGCGTAATATTTACACTAACTACTGAAATTAAGATTTAAAGACCGAATTCATACTGGAATTATCTTTGTTTTTGAAATTATTTATCATCCTGAAAATCATAGG
>NZ_JAAHGM010000076.1:0-30245 GCF_010692625.1 Okeania sp. SIO2C2 | reverse complement strand
GGGGAGATGGGGAGAGGGGGAGATGGGGAGATGGGGGGATGGGGAGATGGGGAGATGGGGAGATGGGGAGATGGGGGGATGGGGAGATGGGGAGATGGGGAGATGGGGAGATGGGGAGATGGGGAGATGGGGAGATGGGGAGATGGGGAGATGGGGAGATGGGGAGATCAAGAAATATTTGGTAATGGTTGAAGATGGAACATTTTTTTATACCGAATTAAACGGATTTGATATAATATCATGTCCGGATGATTAGTGATCAAAAACCTTATCCCTTTAAACTTTTCTTTCCCTTCTGCCTTCAGCATAGCTGCCTTCTGCCTTCTTTAAGACTATTTAAACTTATCTTAAAGTGAAACTGTTAATATACAATCGATCCATTAAACATATATACAACTAGGAAGATTAATGACTGACCCACAACTCAAACCATTAGGTACTTATGAAACAGGCATATTTGATGAGAGTGCTGCCGAAATTCCAGCTTACGACCCCAATACACAAAGAGTGTTTGTTGTCAAGGCAAATGAAGCAGATATTGATGTACTAGATATTAGCAATCTCACCAACCCCAATTTAATAGATCAAATTGATGTTTCCTCCTTTGGCGCAATTGCCAACAGTGTTGCAGTTAATCAAAATGGCATCGTAGCAGTAGCGATCGAAGCTGATGTCAAACAAGACCCAGGCACCGTTGCCTTCTTCAATGCAGATGGGAATACTCTCAACCAAGTAACTGTGGGTGCATTACCAGATATGCTCACCTTTACCTCCGATGGCACAAAGGTATTAGTAGCAAATGAAGGAGAACCCAACGACGACTACAGCAACGACCCAGAAGGTTCTGTTAGTATTATCGACATTTCAGGTGGAGTAGAAAATTTAACTCAGGCAGATGTCTCTACCGCTGATTTTTCTGCTTTCATTGGTCGGGAAGAAGAATTGCGTAACAAAGGCGTTCGGATCTACGGTCCTGGGTCAAATGCAGCTCAAGACCTCGAACCAGAATTTATTGCTGTAGATGGTAACGACACCAGAGCATTTGTCACTCTGCAAGAAAATAATGCTGTAGCAGTGGTAAATATTGAAAATGCCAACATTGTAGATGTTCTGCCATTGGGAGCAAAAGACTACAGTCGCGGTCTTCCCTCCCTGACACAATTTGAATTTTCCGACCTGCCAGTTTTAGGTACAACCGAAGGAGGTGATGATATTCTCCTGGGTGGTTTATCTGGACTATGGTATGAAGGTACAGACGATGACGGCAACCTACAATTTGTCACCGTACCCGACCGCGGACCAAATGGCGCACCCACAGACGTAGATAATGACGGCGATAACGAAAGACCATTTGCCCTGCCAGACTATCAAGCTAGAATTGTTCGCTTTACATTAGATGAAGGCAGTGGCGATATTGAAATTACTGAAGAAATTCTCCTAAATAGGCAAGACGGTACAACTCCCATCACAGGTTTACCTAACATTCCTGAAATAGACGAAGAACCAGTAGACCTATTTGGCAACCTTCTAGACTATGACCCCTTTGGTGCAGACCTCGAAGGTATTGTTATTAATGATGATGGTACATACTGGACTGTAGATGAATATCGCCCCGCCATCTATCACTTTGATGTTGATGGGTCACTCATCGACCGCTTTGTACCCGAAGGAACAGCAGCACTAGCAGAAGCAGCAGAGGGAACCTTTGGCACAGAAACCCTACCCGCAGAATATTCTAACCGTCGTCGCAACCGTGGTTTTGAAGCTATTGCGCTGGATACAGATGAAGATATTCTCTACAGCTTTATTCAAACACCTCTAGCAAATCCTGATCGCACTGCATCTGACAACTCCAGTGTTATTCGGATGTTAGGTATCGACCCAGAAACTGGGGAACCTGTAGCAGAATATGTCTACCTCCTAGAAAAACCAACTGTAGACCCAGACAACGGTACACTATTAGTTGATAAAATGGGAGATGCTGTCTATACTGAAGATGGTAAATTCTTAGTTCTAGAAAGAGATTCCTCGGTTACTGCTACAGGCAAAAAGTTTATTTTTGAAATTGACCTCAAAGGTGCAACTAACTTACTTGCTGACGATGCGCCAGAATTACCAGAAGACACAACTCTAGAACAATTAACCGCAGATGACTTAGCAGCATTAGAAATTCAAGCAGTTAATAAAACTAAAGTAACAAACTTACCTTCAATTGGTTATATCGCCGGAGACAAAGTAGAAGGTCTGGCATTATTACCAGAATCAGATGATGGAGAATTCCGATTAGCGGTACTCAACGACAATGACTTTGGTCTCTTAGATGAACAAATTCCTGGTGATGGTACTCTACCCCTTAATTCCGACCCAGTGCCAGTAGTTCTAGGTGTAATTGATTTCTCAGAAAGTAATCAAATTGACCCTAGCGATCGCGATGATGGCATTAATTTAGGTAACTGGCCTGTTTTTGGGTTATTGCAGCCAGATAGTATTGCTTCCTTTGTGATAGAAGGTGAGACCTATTATGTCACAGCAGATGAAGGAGATGACAGGGAGTTTGATGCTCTTGACGAAGCAGCGCGGGTAGGAGATGAGGAATATGTACTCGACCCCGGTGTTTTTGACGTTGCTGCACTAGAAGATGATGCTGCTTTAGGTCGTCTAACAGTAACAAATCAAAACGGCGATCTTGATGGTGATGGGGACTTCGACAAAATTTTCACCTCTGGCGGTCGGTCTTTCAGCATTTGGGATGCTGCGGGCAACCAAATATTCAACAGTGGGGATAGTCTTGAACAAATAACTGCAGCACAGTTCCCAGAGAACTTCAACTCAAACCGAGATGAAAATACTTTTGACGATCGTAGCGACAATAGTGGTCCTGAACCCGAAGCTATAACTACAGGAGTTTTAGGCGATAAAACCTATACTTTTCTTGGTTTGGAACGTACAGGGGGCATTATGGTTTATGATATCAGCAACCCCAGCAGTCCCGATTTTGTGCAATATATTAATAACCGCGACTTCTCCGTTGAATTTGATGTTGATGCAGATGGAGATCCAGACCCTACCCCAGAACAGTTGTTAGCAGTAGGAGATTTAGCACCGGAAGGACTTGTGTTTATTTCCCCAGAAGATAGTCCGAATGGGGAGGCGTTATTAGTAGTTGCTAATGAAATTAGTGGTACTACTACTGTTTATGAATTTAGCCCAAACCAGGATATTCCAGGAACTCCAGGTGATGATAGCCTCGAAGGTGGTACGGGTGACGACAACATTGATGGTCTTGCTGGTAATGATACTCTCAGTGGCCTTGGTGGCAGCGATACTATTAGTGGTTCTGCTGGTAACGATGATATTAATGGCAACCGTGGTAACGACCGCGTTAGTGGTGGTGATGGTGATGACCGCGTTAATGGTGGTTTGGAAAACGATACCATCTTTGGCGGTAATGGAGATGATAACTTAATCGGTCGTATTGGTAATGACCGGATATTAGGAGGTAGTGGAGAAGATAATCTCAGTGGTGGTCAAGGTCGCGATCGTCTCAATGGTGGTGAAGGTAATGATATTCTCACTGGTGGTGCAAGTATCGACCGCTTTATTTTTGCTGCCAATGATGAGTTTAGTCAGGTGAGTTTAGGGGTGGATGAAATTACAGACTTCGACTCAGACTTAGATTTAATTCTACTTGACTTAACAACTTTCACAGAAATTACTACTACTTCGGGTGAAGATATTGGGGATGAGTTTGCCACGGTAGAAAGCAATGGTGATGCTGCTAGTAGTGAAGCTATTATCGTCTACAATTCTAGTAATGGTGCTTTATTCTATAATGCTAATGGCAGCGATAGTGGTTTTGGAGATGGCAGTCAGTTTGCAACTTTGACTGGTACTCCAAATGTATCAGCAGAGAATTTCGTAATTAGATAATATTTCTATTTAGTTAGTCTTTGTAGGTTGGGTTAAGCGATGGTGCAATCCAAAAATAACTGATGATACTATTATCTATAGCGCTGTGCGCAGGGAACAGGGAACACTTAACTGGGAACAGGGGGAATAAATTGCCGTTTGCGCAAGCATTCCGTAGGAATCATATAAGACTTCTAGCTCTTTTGCCCCTACTACAATTTGTAAATATACCAGCGCTCATTGCTATAATTATTTGTTTGGGATATATCTGGATGTTGGGTTTATCCTACGGATAAGCTAGTGCTAAAGTTCCTCAACCCAACCTACTCTACTTTTAATTGTTATCTGTTTCGATTTAGTTTTTGTAGATTGGGTTAAGCGATCGCGGAGCGGAACGGATGTTCTATCGCGCAACCCAACAATAACTGATGATATTATGGTCTAATTATTGTTTGCTGATTAAATCTCAAAGCATTTACATCTAAAGACTTTACTCTTTTTTTTTCTTTCAAAAAAAGTGCCTGGTTTTCAGCTCTTGATGCTCAAAAAGGAGCGTATTTTAGGCGCATAGTTGGGCAAAAAAATCATTCTGACAATTGTTACTCCTACATCCTCGCTCATTCCTATTTCTCCTGTCTTCCCCTCCTGGGAGAGGTTAGGGGTGGGTTGTCTCTTACCCCTACTAAAAGACTTTTGAGCGCAAACCCTAATTATTGTTTGCGATATATCAGGACTACTGACGCACATATTCTACATATAGCGAGAAATAATACTATTTCCCCCTACAGATGGTGGTTTAAAAGTCAATTTGCGTAAGTCCTGATATCTTGATGTTGGGTCGATCCTACGGATAAGCTGGCGCTAACGTTCCTGAACCCAACCTACTCTACTTTTAATTGTTATCTATTTCGATAATGAGAAACAGGAATTATGCTAATTTTCCCGAAATGAGTCATCTGTAATTAATTCCTCAAACTCTGCAACTGAACTAACAGTAATTGTTTCTACAAGTAACCGTTTTAGCAAAGCTAATATCATGTTCGGACGGGTCAGTTATAATAAAATTTAAGGACTCCGGGTATCGACAGTACCAAACAAATACTTAAATTATCAATACCCCCAATACGAATATTTGTTCTTTTTCTCCAATATTTCCTCCTGACTCCTGAGGACTGACTCCTGAGGACTCACAACAGTCATTTATAAGTATTCAACCGCAATTCGTAGCTCCCCCGGAGGGGGAACATGATATAAGTCATTAATTTCATTAACAGCTTTTACCAGAGTTTCTGGCAAACTATTAAAGCGTTTTTCCAGCAAATCAAGAATATTTTGTCTGCAAGTTGCTTTTGCTCCTATTTCTTGACCTATTTCTTGACCTCTTTTTTGACCTCTTTCTATAGCCAATTCTTCGATAGTGTTTAAAAATTCCACTCTTTGTTCCTCCTCATATTGATTAATTTTGCTTTGAAAGCTTGATTCTAATTCTGGGGGTAATGTCATCATTTTATCAATGAATTTAAACAAATTGATAATATCGAGCTTGGTTAAACCCTTTTCGTATAAACTTCTAACTAATTCTTATTTCCATTGCTCTCTTTCTGTAAGGTTACTTGTGGTACTCTTAGTTTTCAAATGTGCCATTACTATCATAGCAAATGGATTATTATTCGATTCTAATTCCTCTCATTGATAATCTAATAGTTTGACTATGGCAAAATCCAATCTCATTTGACTGTTTCCTAAACCATATTCATAGAAATTTGGTCGCCAAGATGGGTTTTCATCTCCCAGTATAGCTAAACTAATTACTGGTTTATGGTAAAGGTCAAAAGCTCGATAGTTATAGATAAACATTCGCTGGCTAAATTCTCGGTCATACTGACTTTGCACTTCAATATGAATCAAAATCCAGATTTCTCGATCGTCCAATAACCAAGCTTGAAATAATTTATCGGCATAACGTTTTTCTGTTGTTGCCGAGGCTGTAATTTGTTCTAATTCTTTATCTAGATAAACTGGTTTTTTTTGCCAGTTAATAGATACATGAATTTCTGGATAAAATAAGCTGAGGAAAGATTCAAAATATTCAGAAATTGCCGCTTTCCACGGTTCATCATAATTAGCTGTTATTTCTGTCATTTTATTGTGAATTGTAGAGATTATTTTTTGTAGGTTGAGTTAAGCGATATAGCTGCCGCTAGGCTCCGCCAACGCGCAACCCAACAATAACTGATTATATTCTTATCTAATTATTTGTTGGCTATATATCTTGAATTTTGGGTTAAAGAACCGAAATCCAACCTACTCTAATTCTATTTTTACATAATTTTTTGGGTTTTCTACTCTGGATTTTCTCCTGCTTGTTTGAGAGCAAAATTAATGACTGTTTCACTTAAACGAATATTCCGGTTAAGCATTTTTTGAATAGCAGTTTTTATTGATAAAGGGTAGCCTTTCTGTTTAGCTCGGAGCAAAATACCAATGGAACCTGTAACAGAAAGACCGCTTAGTCTGGCAATTCTTCTGCCTACTATTTCATCAATACAAACTGTCTCAATATTTTCATTTAAAGCAAGTTGAATTACTGACGCTTCTCCTCGGTCGAGAGAGTTAAGAAGTAGGGGAGAAATATTTAGTATAGATGATGATTTTTGTAGCCAAGTATCAGCTTGAAATTCTGCAACAGCAAAATTATTTGTTCCCCCAGCTAATATTTCTTGGCAAACTTCAAGAGGTACATGAACTTCGCTATAAAGTGACTGTAAAATTGTTAAGTCATTCACAGCAGCAATAAGAGCAATTAAAGGAGAAGTATTAATAACAATTTTTTGGGGATTAGGCATTGTTTAAGTCAGATAATAATTCAGCTTCACTAAGGTCAATTATTGGTACTTCATAATCGTTTAATTTTAGTAAAAATGTGACTCTATCTACCCCTATTAATGCTGCTGCCATCCCTGATGAAAGTTGTTTAAGCTCGTATAATTTGACTGCCATTGCCCATTTAGCCTCTTGTTCAAATTGTTCTTTGGTTTTACCTAAAGCATCGGGAAATGTTTCGGGGTAGTTGATAATTAGTTGTAAAGACATTTAATCACCTTCATCAAAAAATAAAACTTCTAAATCTTGACCGACATTTTATTGTGAATTTTAGAGATGAATTCTTTCCTAATGAGTTTAAATTTTATATTTAATGATTAGTTCCTCCTCACAATCAAAAACAGTTAAAGCTTTTTTTATCCTCTCAATTTTTTTCTTACTGTCTAGATGCGCTTCTATGAAATAGGTCTCATTAATAGGAGCAGCTTGTCTGCACTGGCTGGAGTCTTTTGTAATATTTAGCTTTTCCTTTAAATCGGAAGTAAAGAATGTTTGAGGTTGTATTTAAAACAATTGTTTCATCACTTCTAAGTATAGTTTACTGACTTCTGATATTTCTATTTTATTATCAAAAAAGATAGCGTACTCTAACTTTTTACCAGTAGGTTCTTCGGCATCAAAAATACTAACCTCATTAAAATATATTTCAGTTTTAGTTTTAATTTCTGGAAATGACCATACTTGCAAAAATCTTTCAGCGATTATGTTTAATCTCTCTTCAATTTCTTCTTTTCCCCATTTATCTATTTCGCTTAAATAGCGATTCAACCAAAGTCTACTATATTTATAACCTTGCTCTTTGCCATCTATATTCATATCTCTTTTAGAAGTAAATGTTTTATTTCCTAACTTACCATTATTGCCAGAAAGAGTTAAATTAGCAATAATATTCAAATAATTATCTTGAATCGAATTAAATTCTTCCGTTCCTAATTCTGCTTCCCACTGTGGGTCAGGATTTTGAGGAAATATATGTTCTATAGTAATGTCATTATTTTCTTCAATTTTGACAGGTTCTTTATTTTGATAATTTTCTAATCGCTCTAAGCAATAAATTCTATTTTTTGCCTTGATGCCATACATATCTTTTTCTCGAAGAGCATTTATTACTTCATGATTTCTAGGAAATCTTTGGTTGCCTTTTTTATTAATCAAGGCTGATTGAATAGAAGTTAAATAATCTCCTGGATTGACGTCTTCATAAAGGCGCATAAAAATTTTATTAAGTGAATTAGGTGCTAATCCAACAATAAATCTTCTCCATGTAAATGATTGAATTAATTCTAATACATCAACAAATGTTTGTTTAGATATTAAACGGCTGAAATAGTCATCATATACTTTCAACATAAATGGATAAGTAACATTAATTTCTAAGCGATTAATATATTCTAATTGTAATCTAATTTATCGATCTTGTTCATGAATAGGATTTACTAACTTGTGATAGTATTTGGCAAATTTTTTGATAGGCTTCAGATTATTTTCTACATATTCAACGGTTGTTGATATTGGGTATTTTAATTTAAACTCTTGATCAACTTTATTTTTGTTGGGAATTTTCTTATTTTTAAGGGTTAAATAATCTCGAATGTAGTCAGAAACTTTACTAGAATTTTTGGATTCATCTCTGGCAAATTTTTCAATATATTCCCAATTATTTCTGTAAATCTTTTCTTGCGATTTAGTTTTAATACCCATTAATATATAGTTTCTGATTAAATCTGATTGAGATAATTCAAGACCTGTGGAATTCAGACTTTCAAATATTCTTTGGGGTCGTCTTTTCCCCTTTCTAGAGATATTTCCACAAACATTAATTTATTCAATCCTGTCTGTATAATTTCATAGTTTTCTTCAGATATTCTAGAGCGAAAGTAGTTAAAATTATCAACTAACCGTGAGAAGTCTAAGTATTCTTCTTGATTGTCAGTATCTAATAATTATTTTAAAATTTTCTCATTATTTTCTGTTGGTCTTAATTTTAATTTTTCTTCATCCTGAGCAAATTCATTAATTAGGTATGTCTTATTTATCCGATTAGCTAAAGCTTCCTTGTGCAATTCTTTTGCTAATCTGTAAAGAACTAAATAAATTAAAGTGACAGTGGTTAAACGTTGTTGCCCATCAATAATAGTTAGTTCCCTGATTCCTGAAACTGAATAAATATCATCATGTATATAAACAATGCTTCCAATAAAGTGAGCATTTAGTTTTTCTTTTTCGCCAAGTTCAAAAATATCATCTAACAGTTGTTTACATTGAGCAGAACCCCAATCATAATTTATTTGATAAATTGGAATAACAAATTGTGTATCATTTTGAGAGAGAAATCTATGGAGATTAACTTCGTTGGCTTTCATATCTAATTTCAACCAGATGAGATAGATAAATTTATTTGTAAATCTTACTATGAAGCATAAAAATTAGCAAGAAAATCTAGTTGATATGTTTTGATCTTTTTATTTTTTGTTTAATACCAATTCCCAAAAGTAACGCTATACTTGGGGGCAACTTCAGTTATTAAGTAATTAACATAGATCGAATAACTTTTTTGCTAATTAGCAGTTCAGTTTAATGTTAATTATTCTTATTTTTTACTTCTCCCTGTACGGACGTTGCATGCAACGTCCCTACCTACTCCCCTACTCCTCTGCTCAACAAAATGTAGAAAAGTTTTTGAGAAATGGTATAATCCCCATCCATTTTTTCTTCTTTCTTCTTTCTTCAACTATAAATCTTCTCCTATATTTTCTCCGAGGGTCTACTTAAAGATTTTCATAAGTACTAGAAAAATAGAATGTCGGTCGGGTTTAGGTATCTAACTTCCCAAAGCTCTTTTTCTTGTTATGTATAATTTGCTGGTATTGTTTGATTAAATTCTTTGAATCCAATATTGCTGAAGTTAAGGCTTTTAAGGATTTATTCATTAACTAACTCATCAAGGCTTTTTCTTAATAAAATATACAAAAATATTACAAAGTTTAAATTGTCAATTTCAATTTTTAGAGATATAATTATGTACCATAAATAGATAAACTTATCTATTTTATTCAGGAAATAAATCTCTGAAAATTGTAGATAAAAACTATCCTCAAATCAAACAAATATGGCGTTCAAATATTGGAAACATTTTTTACTAGGATTATTCCTAGCTTTTGCTATTGCAGCTTGTGGTACATTTAACACAAGTTCAAAACAGGCAAAATTACCGATGGTAGACCTAATAATTACTCCTCCACTACCGGAGTGGATAGAACAAATTAGTCCGACGGGAGAGGCAGAACTTTTAAGTCAAATTCGGATTCGGTTTAAAGAACCTTTAATTCCTTTGGAAACTTTAGATTCTCTAGAACAACAGGAGAAACTTAAAAAGTTTGAAATTTTCCCAGAATTACCGGGTCAATTCCGATTTTTGACTCCGAAAATGGTTGGTTTTCAACCTGCTGAAGCTTTACCTAAATCTACGCGAGTAAAGGTTACTTTGAAGGCTGGTTTATCCGACCTGAAAAATAATCAATTAGATGAAGATTTAGCTTGGACTTTCAATACTGAACCAGTTAAATTAACGAATTTACCAACTACTAACCAGCAAAATAGAAGACCACAACCAATTGATATAAATCCGACGTTAAAATTTACTTCAAATGTGGAGTTGGATGTAAATTCAATTGAGGAAAATTTTAAATTTTTACCAGAGGGAGAAACAGAAACTTTACCTTTGACGGTTAGTTTAGAAACATTGGAAACTAATGAGGAGGAAGAAGAAGTTTTTACAGAAGAATTTGACTCTTCATTCCGTCAGTGGAATTATTTAATTACTCCCCAAGTTACTCTAGAAAAGGGTACTAAATATCGCCTGGAATTTGACTCAGGAATTCAACCTGCAAAAGGTAATTTACCTAGTCAAACACCTTTTGTGAGTGAAGTAGAAACTTATTCCCCTTTTGAATTTTCTGAACTGAAATTTTCCCAGGGTGGCGGCAGATTTGTTAAAGGCAATCCCATGTTGGAATTTAATCATGGTGTTGTACCTGAATCAGCATTAGAAAATATTACTATTGAACCGGAACCAAAAGAGACAAAAAATCTGATTCAAGCTTATGATGACTATAACATTGTTAGTCTCAATCCTTGGGCGTTAGAACCCGATATAAACTATACAATTACTATCGGCGCTAATATCGAAGATAAATTCGGGCAAGTATTAGAAAAGCCTGTTACTTTGAATTATCAAACAGGGGATTTAGTCGGAAATCTTTCGGTACCTGCTGGTTTAAATATATTTCCTTCTAGTCAGGATTTACAACTGAATATTTCTACAGTAAATTTGCCAGAGTCGGAATATAAAGCGGCTTATCAAGTTATTAAACCAACAGATTTGGTTTACGCAGAATCGGCTTATCCCAGAAGAGATAGAAAAAATTTATTACCAGGAAATGAAAAGTGGCAAAACTATCCTGTTTCTGGTGAAAAAAATCAAATTAAAGAAGTAGCAGTTCCCCTCAGAGAACAACTCGGCGGTCAGACAGGAATGTTGGCTTATGGAGTAAAAGCACGGACGAGTTCTTATCAAAAAAATGGTCAGCAAAAATGGCAAGAACCAAAATTTTATGGATTGGTACAACTGACTAATTTGGGAGTATTTGCTCAGTGGTTTCCAGAGTCGGGAATTATTCGGGTAAATCATTTGGATGATGGTGCGGCTGTTGTGGCGGATGTGGAGATTTATCAATCTCAATTAAATGCTAAATCTCAGCCTAAACCTACTGCTTGTGCCAAGGGAAAAACCGATGAAAATGGTTTGCTAAGTTTGACTAAGACCGACTTACAAAAATGTATGAATGGTCAGCGTTTTTCCCAAGCACCAGAATTATTAGTAATTGCCAAAGAAAAGGAAGATTGGGCTTTTGCCAGAACTAAAGAATATAGTGGTACTTATGGTTATGGGATTTATTCTGGTTGGGATAGTGGCAAGGCTGAATCGCGGGGTACTATTTTTTCTGATAGAGAACTTTATCAACCAGGGGAAAAGGTTTGGTTGACTGGAGCTGCTTATTATTTGGAAAATGGTAACTTGAAACAAGCGAAAAATATGGATTATCAAGTAACTATAAATAATCCAGATGGAAATAAGACAAATTTAGGTACTCAGACTACTAATGAATTTGGTACTTTCTCTCTAGAAGTTCCTCTGGATAATAATCAGTCATTGGGTTATTACAATGTGGAGGCTAAGGGAGAAAATGGCATAGAATTTTACGGAGAATTTCGCGTTGCCGAATTTAAACCGCCTAATTTTCAGGTAGACCTAAAACTGAATCAAGAAATTGCTTTGATTAATGAACAAATAGTGGCGGAAGCTGAAAGTAATTATTTGTTTGGTTCTCCAGTGCAAGGAGCAAAGGCTAAATATTATGTCACTCGCCAAAAAACAGAATTTTCTCCTGAAAATTGGCAAGAATTTTCTTTCGGTCGTCAATGGTTTTGGCCGGAAGAAACGCCGACTATTCCTAATAATGTATTGGAAAAAAATGTGGTGCTAGATAATCAAGGTGAGGATAATCAAATATTTACTGTTGGAAAAGATTTGCCCTACCCAATGACTTATCGAGTAGATGTGGAAGTGACAGATATATCTAATCTTTCTGTGGCAGATACTCAAACTTTTACCGCCCTACCAAGTAACAAATTAATAGGTCTAAAAAGTAAATTTGTGGCTGATGCTAATAAAAATTTTCCGGTAGAAGTTATTGTCACCGACCCTGAAGGAAAACCACTTTCTGGGGAAAATATTCAACTGGAATTACAACAAATGGAATATAGCAGCGTTACCCAAGTAGTGGCAGGTAGTCGCAACCCAAAATATCAAGTCGAATATAAAACTGTTGCGAGCCAGAAAGTCAGAAGTGGCAATAAACCCAAAACCGTCAACCTCACCCCCCCAGAATCAGGTAGTTATCGCATCCGAGCTAATTTTGCCAATGCTGAAAATGACATTACTGGCACCGATATTCAAATTTGGGCAACCGGAGCAAACCGCGTTTATTGGGGAGGTCGCAACGAAGACCGTCTGGAAATTAAACTCGACAAAGACACCTACAAACCAGGAGAAACAGCAACCGCTTTAATTCAGTCACCCTATCCAGAAGGCGAATTATATTTTGCCGTCGTCCGTGACAAACCACTGTATGAAAAAATCGTCAAAGTTACAGGTGGTGCGCCAGAAATTCAGTTTCAAGTGACAGAAGATATGTTACCCAACGCTGCGGTAGAAGCAGTATTAGTGCGGCAAGGTCAACCACTCGCAGAAGTCGAACCGGGAACTGTGGAAAATTTGATGAAAGTTGGTTTTACTCCATTCAAAATTAATTTGGCAGACAAATACTTAAATGTAGAAGTCACACCCCAACGTCCGGAAGCACAACCGGGAACTATGCAGACTGTGGAATTGGCAGTTAAAAATAATCAAGGGCAACCTACTAAAGGTCAGTTTACGGTGATGGTCGTAAATGAAGCGGTCTTGCAACTAAGCGGTCATCGTCCCCCAGACTTAGTCGAGACTGTCTACGCTGAACAACCAATATCAACCACTTTCAACGATAACCGTCCCGAAGTACAAATGGAGGCCATGTCATCCGCTCTGAGAAAAGGTTGGGGTTATGGTGGCGGCATATCATCTGCTGCATCTAGCACCCGCATTCGTACAGACTTTCAATCTTTAGCTTATTACAACGGTTCTGTAATTACAGATAATAAAGGTAAGGCAACGGTGACATTTAAAATGCCAGACGATCTGACAACTTGGCGCGTGATGACTGTTGCCACAGATGGGAATTTGCATTTTGGCAATGGGGAGGCAACTTTTGTCACGACTCAACCATTAATGTTAAATCCAGTTTTGCCTCAGTTTGCTCGTATCGGCGATAAATTTGAGGGTGGCGTAACAGTTACCAATAATACTGGCAAAAAAGGAAGTCTCAAAATAGATGGGGAAGTTAGTCAGAATATTTTGTTTGCCGAAAATTCCCAAACTACCCAAATTTTTCAAACCAGGACAGACTCAGGCACCAACGCTTACCGTTTCCCGATGGAGGCAAAACAAGCGGGTGAGGCAAAAGTGCAATTTACCACTGACCTGAATAACCGTGACACTGATGGGTTTGAAATTTCATTACCAGTGCAGTCCTTGGCAGCAAGTGAAAGTGTTGTAGAGTCTGGCACAACTGACTCTCAAATACAAATTCCACTGAATATTACAGAGAATGTAATGCCAGATGTGGGAGGTCTAGAAATTTCCATAGCAAGTACATTAATACCAGAAATTACAGCCCCCGCAAAAGCAGTATTGAAAAAAGACCAACTACCATTTTTAGAGCCTACCGCCAGTCAATTAGCGATCGCCTCAAACCTCCAAATATTAGGTGAGAAATACGAGCAAGCATTTGTAGACTTCAACCCAGAACAACAGGCAAAACAAGCATTAGAAAAATTAGAGAAGTTGCAACTGCCAGACGGAGGTTTTGGTTACTATCCAGGATGGGAAAAATCCAATCCTTATCTAACACCCTATGCAGCAGAAGCGATCGCCCAAGCCAAAAAAGCATTTCCAGATTTAGTAAATGGGGAAATGGTAAATAGTCTGCGGAATTACTTAAACAACATTTTGGCAGACCCAGGCAAAGATGAATATTGCAGCGAACAACTCTGTAAAAATCAAGTGCGCTTAGATGTCTTGATGGCATTGTCAGAATTAGGCGACACCCGCAATAGCTTCCTGTCAGATATTTATCAACAACGGGAAAAACTATCTCAGGTAGACCAAATAAAACTAGCGCGCTACATATCCACCTTCCCAAAATGGCGAAAACAGTCAGCAGAAATGTTTAAGGAAATTCAGGAAAGCGTTTATGAAACAGGACGTAGTGCCACATTGAATATACCGCAAACCTGGGGATGGATGAATTCTACTACCGCAAGTCAAGCTCAAGCATTGCGACTATTTATTACCCGCGACGCCAAACCAGAAATATTAGACCGACTATTACAAAGTCTGCTCAACCTGCGACGCGATGGCACCTGGCGCACAACCTATGATAACGCCGAAGCATTGAAAGCGTTAGTTACTTATAGCAACACCCAACCAGCTCCACCGAATTTCGTCGCCACCGCCAAATTATCAGGCAAACAATTAGATGCTGCCCGTTTTCAAGGTTATGAAAATCCGAATCTCTCTTTGAATGTAGCAATGGATGGGTTGCCAAAAGGAGAATCAGATTTAGTATTGGAAAAATCTGGAGAAGGCAAACTACACTATTTAGTCGAATACAGTTATCGCCTCCCAGGAAACCAACCAGGAAAGTATAACGGTTTGCGAGTAGCACGGGAAATTCGTCTGGCAAATGCTGTAGGGACCTTGCATGAAACGTCCGTTTTGCAACGCATGGATCTATCTGAAGTGGCGTCACCATTAGATGTCAGTGCAGGACAAGTCTTTGATATTGGCATCGAGGTGATAACAGACCGCCCCGTAGACCATGTGATTATTCGTGACCCACTGCCAGCAGGTTTAGAAGCAGTTGACACCAGTTTCCAAACCGCCACTTCTGCTGTCAAAGCAAAAGCAGATAGTTGGCAAATAGGATATCAACAAATTTATCGCGATCGGGTTGAAGCTTATGCTGACCGTTTAAACCCAGGAGTGTATACCTTGCATTATTTAGTCAGGTCCGTGACTCCCGGAACATTTATATGGCCTGGAGCAGAAGCGCGGTTACAATATGCACCCGAAGAATTTGGGCGATCGGCTACATCGACGTTAGTTGTGAAGTAGTTGACCTCTCCCCCAATCCCTCTTCTGCGAGGAGAGGGGAGAATGTTTCTTGGTAGTGGGAGCATCTTGCTCCCGTACTAATATCAAATCCGATACTTTCTTCAAAAATTTGATCTTGTCTCACTTTTGTTTATCCGCTAAACTAATAAAAAATAATCACCAGAAAAAAACTATGACTAACGTTATAGAACAAGCACTAACTAAACTATCTCAACTACCAGAAAACCAACAAGAAGCTATAGCTTATCTCATCCTAGCAGAAATAGAAGACGAGAAAAAATGGGCAGAAAATTTTGCTAATTCTCAAGACCAACTTGCTCAACTTGCTGACGAAGCGATTGCCGAGTTCAAACAAGGTAAAACTCAACCTTTACAGCACTTTTCAGTTTAGTAGACCACAAAACTGTTGTAGGAGTCAGGAGTTAGGAGTCAAAGGCTCGTTTCAAATAAATACAAATCTTCCATCATGCTCGCCGGTGATTACAATTGTGGTGTATCTATTTGAAAACCTATAAATTATGAACTCTCAAACTACCTCTAAATTTTGGAAAGCATTTAATCAGCTTCCTGAGTCTATCCAAGAAACTGCCAAGGAAATCTACCAACTCTGGCAAAAAGACCCATATAATTCTAGTTTACAATTTAAAAAAATTCATCCAATTAAACCTATTTATTCTGTCAGAATAGGTTTAAATTGGCGAGCAGTTGGCATTAAAGATAGTAATACAATTATCTGGTTTTGGATAGGTTCTCATTCAGATTATAATCAACTTATTTCTCAACTATAAATTTAAGCTATGCCCGAAATTGAAAAAATAGGGTATAGTGTTAAAAAATCAACTTAACTAATACTTAATTAATTAGAGGTTTGAATATGAAAAGCATAGAAAATTTAGAAGGATTTTGGTGGTTGCCCTTAGAACCAGAACTAAAAGTAGCAGGTATTCTCAAATTCACAAATACTGAAGAAATTAAATTTCAACTGATAGGCTCATTTCTCAATTTTTCTATGGTGGAAAAAAATCCTACTAATATTCCCATTATTTTAGGAATTGTACATCAAAATATTATTACTCTTTGTAATAGTATTAATTCTAATTCAAGAAGAAGTGCCCCAGGCTTTGCAAGTCAAGAATATACCTCAGAACTTGCTTTAATAGGTAGACATTTTACTACGCCAGATGAACTATTGTTTAATAAAGCTAGAGTACAGTATAGTTATCTATCTGACTGGGCTGACTTGCCTTTAATTAAGCGAGAACCTGATTTGAGAGATTTAGATTGGAATGAAGAGAGAGAATTAAGATTTACATATACTGCCCCTGAAGATATTGAAGCAAAAACAACACATGGAAAATTTTCTGTCATTTATAATTGTTCTGAAGCAGGTAAGCGTGAAAGTATCGACTTAAAACAATTTGTCTCATTAATGATTCAACCAAATAATGAAGAACTTTCATGTAAAGATTTTCACTTTAAATTCATACATCCTCTAAATAATTTTATAACTTTTGCAACTGATAGAACTAACTGCATTACTGAATTAGAATTTTATTCCCGTCACGGTGATACAGACATAGTAGATAGCCGTTACAGTCTAGACGAAATTCCCATACAAGCTATTTATAAAACCTATTATCCTGAGAGAAAAAAATCAGATAGATTACTTTTTCACAATAAAATTTTCTCTGAGATGCTATTTTCTCTCTCTGAGATTAAAAGTGACTTTTCATTAATTATGCAAAGATGGTTTAATTTTGTTGAAAAACTAGATAGTGTTTTGAATTTATTCTTCAGTATTAAGTACAAACCAGATATTTATTTAGAGAGTAAATTTATCAATCTTGTTCAGGCTATAGAATCTTATCATCGCCGTCAAATCAAAAATTATGTTTTGCCAGAAAATGAGCATAAAGAACGTATAAAAAGAGTCTTAGATAGTGTTCCTGATGAGTATCAAGAGTGGCTAAAAGAAAAACTTAACTACAGTAATGAACCAACTTTAAAAGAAAGATTAATAGAACTGCTTGAATTAATCCCAGAAATAACTAACCAATTAATTAAGGATAAAGAAGTATTTGCTACTAAAGTCAAGAATGCTAGAAATTACTTCACTCATTACAATAAATATTTAAATAAAAAGGTCCCTCAACCAGAAGAATTATCTTGGTTTATAGAATTACTTTCTTTCATTTTGCAAGCTTGTATTTTGAAATAATTAGGTTGTACTTCAGAACGTTTTCACCATTTACTTAACAGAAATAAGAGATATAAGAATGCGTTAGAAAGAGCAAGAGAACCTAAAACTGATATGGGTAAAAAATTACAGGAAATTCGTCTTCAGATACCTTCCGAACGTAAATTACTCACTAGGGATGAAATAGAAGAAGAAATTGCCGAAAGTCGGGGTGAAAGACAGTGAGTATTATCAAAACCTATATAGATTTTGGCGTACTTATTCAAGCATCTAGAGGTGACACCTCCATAGGAATAAAAGCACAAGAAATTCTTGATGACCCCCAAAGAGAATATGCCACCAGCTCGTTTGTAAAATTAGAAGTATTACCCAAAGCAATTTATAATAAACAACTAGCTGAAGTTAATTTTTATGAGACTTTTTTTGCTGGTTGTACTATCTGGGCAAACGAACTAGAAAAAATTGTAGAATCTGCACAAAAATTAGCTTCTGATTTTGGTATAAATGCAATAGATGCTCTTCATGTTGCTGCTGCTATTTCTGTAAATGCTGATGAATTAATCACAACAGAAAAACCAAATAAACCCATGCACCGAGTTACTCAGATTAGGGTAATTTCAATTTATCAATAAAACCAAGCGTGAAAAAAAATATTACAATATTACAATTAGAGTTAAAATCTAAGGAAAAAAATGTCACTATTACCAATTGAACAAAAGATGTGGCCAGAAAAAGCCACAGCAAAAACCAAAAACGGCAAGTCTACAATTGATATTGTTACCAAGTATCATTCTACTGAATCAATTAATTTCCTATAGAAATGAAGCAGCTCATGGAGTTGTTGATGAGATTCTAGGTACTCAAGAATTACTAGATTTAGGTGACTTTATTAAATCTTTGTGTCAAGCTTTAGCAGAATTAGTAACTTATCAGATAATTCAACTCCAAACTTCCACAGGTAAAGCTAAAGAAATTGGTGAAATTACAGAATGGTTTAAGAAACCACAGGCAGGAGTAGCAATAATTAATGATAGTAAGCTGTCTTTAGGAGCAAATATTTTTTTAGTCAGCGAAACATCTTCATATTGTCGCTTGGCTACAATTGAGAGTATTCAGATTAATGATAATTCCCAGGAAAGTATAGAAATAACCAGTGAAACTGAAGTTTGTTTAAAGTTTGATATAGATGCTAAAAAAGCATTTAAAATTTATATAATAGTTGAAGATTCAGTAGAATAAAATCTATGAAAAATGCCCTTGATATAGCTCAGTATTTTTTATGTCGTGTTGAGAGAGAAGCTGGTGATACAATCTCTCCTCTAAAACTACAAAAAAATGTATATTACGCACAAGCTTGGAGTTTAGTATTTAGAAATAAAACCCTGTTTTTTCAAGATATTGAAGCTTGGGTTTCTGGACCTATTATTCGTGATATTTGGAATGAATATAAACCTTACAATTATCGGGATATTCCACCACCAGACTAATTAGAAATAGAATTTGCAAAAGATGAAATAGAAGTTCTTGAAGAAGTCTGGAATACTTATGGAGAATTAAGTGCTAGATACCTACAAGAATTAACACAGAATGAAAATCCTTGGCTAAATGCCAGAAAAGATTTAGAACCTGCTCAACCATCGAATAATATTATTTCTCAGTCAGATATGAAAGCTTTCTATTCTGAGATGGTGGAGGCTTAATTCAGTTATCAGTTATCAAAATCCTAAAATAATGACATAATGTTTAATATTGGAAAATAATTAATAACTATGCCAAATCTAACAACAAGAGACTTAGAAAAATTAACAACCGAACACCCAGACCATCAAATGGAATTAGTAGGAGGAGAAATTATCATTATGAGTCCGTCAGGTTTAGAGTCAGATGAAGTAGCAGCAATGATTATCACCCTATTATTAAACTGGGTGCGACCTCGGAAACTAGGTAGGGTGACAGCTTCTAGTGCAGGTTTTCGTCTACCAAATGCAGATGGAGATGTTCGCGCACCGGATGCTGCTTTTATTCGGAGCGATCGCCTACCTCAAACTACAGAAAATTATGCCGAAATAGTACCTGACCTAATTTTTGAAGTCAAATCTAAAACTGATTCTGTAACCAAACTCCAAGAGAAAATTCAACAGTTTCTGACTTATGGCACGACTGTAGGAGTATTAGTAGACCCCCGCACTCGCACAATGGAAGTATATCGTCTCAATACGGAGAAAGTTGTGCTTGGGGATGGTGATGTTTTACAAGTGCCAGAATTGTTACCAGGGTGGGAGTTAGCTGTTGCTGAGGTGTGGGCACCGGAATTTTAATATAGCGATCGCCATCTCCTTCACGGACGGGAGCAAGATGCTCCCACTACTAAACAAATAACATAATGCAGGACTTACGCACGGACACTAAATCAAGAGGGTGTTAGCGGAGCTTGGCGGAACGCCAATGCCATTCGCCCCTACAAATGACATAATATTTATATTGGGAAATAATTTTAATAACTATGCCTAATTTAACAACAAAAGACTTAGAAAAATTAACAACTGAACACCCGAACCATTGTATTTAAAGTTTTAAATATTCTTTGATTTTATCAGTTATCAGTGAGAGTTTATATTCCCATCCTTGGTTTTTCTTAATACATCTTTTTTGTATTGGCAACCAGCATGGATGTTGCGGTCCTGGTAGTCTATTTAACAGGATTAATAACGACTTCATCAAACAACGAATTATTAATATTTCGATCGGTTACTAAAGTAATATGAACGCTTTTATTGAGTTTTTTTAGGCTTTTAGCAGAGACAATTGCTTCTTGAATATACTTATCTCAAGTTGCTACATAGAGATAGCCTATTTCGTGATTATTCATAATTGCTTGGTTTTAGGGAACAGGGAATAGAAGACAAATAAAGATAGGTGTACTTCACTAGACTGAGAAATGCTATATGTACAATACTAAGCTGAAAAACACTGTAATTATTTTAAAATTTTTCCTAATTTTTTTATCAGATAATTTAGTAACATTTTTCTATTACGAAATTCATAGGATATTCTTTCATAAAAAGTAGTATTAGTTCTTTTGTTACTATGAGGATACTCTAGCTGAGTAGCAGGAACTTGCAAAAAATCACAAATTTCTTTAGTACCAATATCATGTCCAGATAATTCGTGATAAAAACTTCTTCACTTCAAACTTTGCTCTCTTCCTTCAGCATAACTGCCTTCTGCATAACTGCTTTCTGCCTTATTCAATTAAAACTTGTAGTTGCGATCGCGTACCCATAAACTCACAGGTACAGCTTGGCCTTGAGAATTAACTTTGACTTCTACTACAAAAGGTATTTTACCTTCTGAGTTAGCAGTAGTTTGTGCTGCTCGAATATTCTGATTAATACCTTCACGTTTATCTTCAGGCATATAATAAGTTTCTAAGCCATACTTCACTGTCCAACCATTAAATTTTCCTTGAATAGCTATTTGATTATCTGGCAAATTTTGAGGCTTTTTTACACTTACATTTATAGGTTTCCATGCTTGGGGAATACCTAAGTTTTCTGTTGTTTCTGGTGCAGCTAAAATAACATAAATATCAGTTGGATTTTGTGTAGAAAATCTTCCTGAACTTTCCAATTCAAATTTATTCCAACCAGGAAGTTGACTCAAATTATCTTTGTGGGATATATCATAATTTAAAACTTGATAATAACCCCGCAAAAAATCGTATGGGTCTACAGGTACAGTTTGTAAAACTACAGTTATACCTGTAATCGTAGTATAAATAGCTTGAGCAGGAATTGACAAAATTAATGCTAACTGTACAGTTAATGGCAAAATCAATCGCCAAATTGGCATCTGATTTTTTGAAGATTTTGTTTGATTAATAGGTGGGTTTAATTCTTGAGAATAATTAGATTCTTTAGTTGATAAATTGTTTTGATTAAAAGGATTGATAAATTTCATGTTAATTTTCTCTTAGGGAATAGGGAACAGGGAACAGGGAACAGTGGGAAAAACATTGTCTAGCCTAAGATTTATCATCAGCTGATTGTTATAATACCAATTTGGAAAAAGAATGTTACTAATAATAAGAGCAATCTATACACAAATTTTTAGGCTGATAGCTAATAGCTGATAGCTACTTAATTCTTAGATAATAAATGACGTTCAAACCATAAACCAGCAGCTATAACTCCTACACCACATAAAATAAATACAAAAGATTTAAGTAATAATCCGGTATTATACTCAAAAGTGCGACAGAGAATTTGTAAAGTTAATAATACCAAACCACCCCAGAAACCTCCTCTAATTCCTCGCATCAATCCAATTCTAATTAAACCTGCTGCTAAAAGAAACATTTCTATATTTATTATAAAAGTTGCTATTTCTGGAATTTCATTGATACTCAGATGCCAGAAACATAATATTGTAGTTACAACAATGAAGCCTAAAATCAAACTACTGACTGAATCTAATTGCCAACGATGAGAATTTGTTCTATTAGTTCGTGCTAAATTAAACCATTCCCAAATAGAAAAGCCTATAAATATTATAACTTCAATTAAAGTCAACCAACTAAACTGTAATGATGTATTTCCATCGCTCAAATCTTCAGTTAAAACATAACTCCAAATTCCCCGAAAAGATAAATATAAAAATCCAAGACTCAAATACCAAATAGCTAAACTTCTGGCTAATGGTTGAAAAAATCGACTATCTATTTTAGGTAAAATAGTATCGTCATACCCCCATAATAAAGCTGGAGGTAAAGTCAAAGCGAACGCTCCCAAAAAATCATTATTTGATAAGTAAAAAAATTGCCACAAACTAATTTCTAGAGCTAGTAATAATATTGATGTAGCGAGAAAAAAAATAATCTGGGAACTGCACCAATAAGCTAGTGGAATTAGCAACAATACTGCCACCAAAGCCATATATTTGATAATTGCCTCTAACCAGGAAAATTCCACAGAAGAAAATACAGTTGATAAACCCATGAAATATCCTAATCCTATTAACAGAATAGCCATAATTCCCAGACTTTCTAGTTGTAAACTATAAGCCATTACCAAAACTCCCAATCCCCAAACAATGTATAATCCGAAGGGAGAACCACCGAGATGAAACATTTGAGCCATTAATGCTATATTTGCCCCTAAAATTAAGGCTCCAAATATTAAAAGTCCGTGACCTAATCTTTGTTTTTTACTGGTAGTATTCGGTAGATTATTTGGCTGTCGCCAGAGATAAAAACCGTAGGTATTAACAAAGATAAATAAAGTTAATAACAGAAGTGTTTTTACTTCTCGCGACCACTGTTGCCAGTTAGCAGAAACAAAAGTGATAATACCTAATCCTAAAAGAATACCACCGAGAGAAATTAAAATAGTAATAAAACGAGCGCTGGCGGTTTCCTCTAAAGCATCAAACTGATATCTTTCTGATAGTTGTTGATAAAAGCGATCGCTAATTAATTCCTCTGTTTGCCATAGTTTTGCTTCTTTGCGGAGCTGGCGACGAAACTTTTCTGTAATCATTTTATTGCTAAATTAAAGAATAATATCATGTCTGGATAATTAATATCAAGTCAGAGACCATTGGTATAATTAAGGTTTGCTGATTAAATCTAAAAGCACTGACATATAAAAGATTCAGCCTTTAAAGGAGCGAAAAAAAGTGCCTGGTATCACGTTGAAAACCCTCAAAAACTTAGCATAAAAGGCAGGAGGGATAGCAGAAAAATCAAGGAACAAATATATCCGACTATCTCCTAATTAATTCCTCGTTTCTCCTAACTACTCTCTGCTCCCCCACTCCCCTACTCCTGAAAAAGACTTTTTCAGCAAACCCTAATTAGGAGTCATGCGATCGCCTCACCTAGATACAGGAAAAAGCAAAACAAACAAATAGCGCGTAATATAATTCAAAATAGAAAAATTTTAATAGTAGTTGACTATGAAGCTGAAAAGATTAGGCCATGTAGCTATCTGCGTGCAAGACGTTGACAAAGCAGTAGAGTTCTATCAAAATTTGGGAATGGAAATAGCCTGGAAAGATGCTGACTGGGCATACCTAAAAGCTGGTGATGATGGACTAGCACTTTTGAGTCCTGGATATGAGCAAGCAGGGCCACATTTTGGGTTTGTGTTTAGCGATCGCTCAGAAATGGAAACCGCCTACGAACAGCTCAAAGTCCAAAATATCCAAGTTTCCCCTGTCCATGAACATCGAGATGGCACAGCTTCCTTTTACGGTAGAGATTTAGATGGTAACTGGTTTGAATACCTATACGAACCGGAAGCCATAGTTATTGAAAAAGGTAGAAGGCAGAAGGCAGAAGGCAGAAGGGAAAATTCCTTATGAATTACAAACCCTAAAAAATTTTAAGCATCCCCGTTGACGCTGGGGTATTAAACCCGCAAAAGAAAAGATAATTAGAGGCCGATTTCACCGCCTTGGGGAATAGTATCTTAAGTGGGGGAGTAGGGAAGTTCCATGCAACGTCCGTACAGGGATAAGAAAAAATCAAAATAATTAATATTAGACTCTTTCTACTCCCTGCTCACCGTCAGGAGCATCACTGGACTGGGCCTTTTCAACCTGTCTCTAAAGTTTACCGAAAAACATATAAATTTTATAGCAGTCGCCATTACTCTATTTGACATATCAAAAGCTTAAGACTCAGACAATGCCAGCTTTTCCCAACTTTAGTCCTCCCAGATAACTAAAGTCTCCTTCCTTCTTCCTTCTTCCTTCTTCCTTCTGCTACATCAAAAAAAATTTTAATTGATGCAGAGATCCTACTTAAATATATGTATTAACTATCAGGAGTATTCTAAAGTCTAAAATATCCGCACATTAAAATATGACCCAGAAATTAATATTAAGAAATCGCAGAAAATCGCCCCTCTCACAATGGCGTAATATGGATTGGTCTCTACTACTGATCTATATAGGAATGACCACTTTTGGTGGAGTAATGATCCAAAGTGTCGAACGAAACCAGGGATTAACAGATTGGTGGCAACACTGGCTCACTGGAGGAGTAGGCTTAATCTTGGCCTTAATTATTGCTCGTTGTCGTTATGAAGTTTTAATTAACTGGAAATGGGTAATTTATATTTTAACCAATATTTCTTTGGCAGCTGTGCAACTCATTGGTACTTCAGCTCTGGGGGCACAAAGATGGATTAATGTTGGTGGTTTCCATGTTCAACCCTCAGAATTTGCCAAGGTAGGAATAATTATTACCTTAGCAGCAATACTTTCGTCTCAGACCAGGGTAAGACTATTAGGCTTTTTTAAAGTTTTGATGATTACAGCCGTACCATGGTTTTTAGTATTTATAGAACCTAACCTCGGTACATCTTTAATATTTGGTGCAATTACCATGGGGATGTTGTATTGGGGAAATGTTAATCCTGGTTGGTTAATATTACTTGTCTCTCCTATTTTTTCAGCCATTCTTTATAGTCTCTATTTCCCTGCTTGGGTTGCATGGATCGCTTTGATGGCCTTAATTGCATGGCGGACTTTACCTTGGAAATGGTTATGGACGCCTATAGTTACCGGGATTAATATTGTCTCTGGAAATGTTGGGCAATTATTATGGAATTTGCTCAAAGATTATCAAAAAGACCGACTAACAGGATTTTTGAATCCAGAACAAGACCCCCTGGGTACGGGATATCACTTAATTCAATCTCGTATTGCTATTGGTTCTGGACAGATGTTTGGTAGGGGGCTATATCAAGGTACTCAAACACAACTAGACTTTATCCCAGAACAGCATACAGATTTCATTTTTTCAGCTATTGGCGAAGAGTTGGGTTTTGTTGGTTGTATTCTGGTACTTTTAGCTTTTTGGTTTATTTGTCTGCGGTTGGTTATTATTGCTCAGACTGCTAAGGATGATTTTGGTTCTCTGATTGCCATTGGAGTATTATCAATGTTAGTATTCCAGGTTTTTGTGAATATTGGGATGAATATTGGTTTGGCTCCTGTGACTGGTATCCCACTACCGTTACTTAGTTATGGGCGATCGGCTTTGTTGAGTAATTTTATTGCCCTGGGGTTAGTGGAGTCAGTGGCTAATTACAGTGCTAAATCCAGGCAAGGTTTTTGACAACCTTATAGAAGTCAAAAGTCAAAAGTCAAAAGTTAAAAGTTATAGTTGTTTAACTTAAAAATGATAAGTTTTTTCGTCTGAAACTTCCTTAGAGTAAGAAAGCTTTGTCTCAATCTAAAGTTAAAAGTTAAAAGTTAGAAAAAAATTATAGTAGTCAATAGGAGTAAACGATTCATTAAGTATTTAGGGCTTGCTGATTAAATATCAAAGCATTGACTGATATTAGTTTTAGCCTTTTTAAAGTCGAAAAAAGTTCGCCTGTTTCAGTCTAAAACGCTCAAAAAGTTAGTATTTTAGGCTCATAGTTGGGCAGAGCAATCTTGGGACAATTCTTACTCCTAACTCCTCGCTCATTCCCCTAACTCCTCTCTCCTGTCTCCTGTCTCCTAACCCTACTAAAAGACTTTTTCAGCAAACCCTATTTATGCTTAATATTTAACTGAGAATTTGACTCCCGATCAAGGTAAATGAAGATAATTTATATAGTATAAATACTTAAGCAAGCTACGGATTTTATACTGATTTTCATGTTACAAATTGAAGTGCGGAATGTGGGTTAAAATATCACTTCTGACTTTTGACTTTTGATGGGGAGTAGGAGAGCTGATACCATTTCAATTCAATAATTTCACAAATAGGTAGAGGTTTTAAGTACTTAAAATATCACTTCTAACTTCTAACTTTTGACTTTAAATGGGGAGTAGGAGAGCTGATACCATTTCAATTCAATAATTTCACAAATAGGTAGAGGTTTTAAGTACTTAAAATATCACTTCTAACTTTTGACTTTTGACTTTTGATGGGGAGTAGGGGAGCTGATACCATTTCAATTCAATAATTTCGCAAATAAGTAGAGGTTTTAAGTACTTAAAATATCACTTCTAACTTCTAACTTTTGACTTTTGACTTCCGAAATATTTTGAAATAATTGTAGTATACTATAATTCATAGTACATAATACTTTATATATATTAAGCTTTGATTCAATCCGAGACTTTAGAATTACTGGAATGGCCTCGCTTGTGTCAACACTTGGCCACTTTTACAGCAACGAAATTGGGTGCGATATTGCTCCACAACTCTAGGACTTTTAATACCGGCGATCGCCAAAACACGACTAATTATTTACCAATTCCGTCAACAAAGGCGGAAACTATACAACTATTAGCTGAAACGAAGGAAGCATATATATTAGAAACTCGTCTTCCACAGGGTTTGTCTTTTGATGGTATTGAAGACTTTGGAGATTCCCTGGAAAGAGCAGAACTAGGTGGTATACTTTCTGGAAGTGAACTTTTAGCTATTGCCACAACTTTAGCTGGCGCTCGTAAGTTACGTCGGACAATTGACAATTATGAGCCAGAATATGAATTGTCAGTTTTACCAGAATTAGTAGCTGAGTTACGCACTTATCCAGAACTAGAACAGGAAATTCACCGCTGTATAGACGACCGGGGAGATGTTACAGACCGAGCAAGTCCCAAACTAGCAGGTATTAGAGAAAAAATGCACCATTTGCGCGATCGCATTGATCAGATACTTCGAGGCATTTTACAACGGAAAGCTAGTGCTATTCAACAACCAATTATTACTCAAAGGAGCGATCGCTTTGTAATTCCGGTTAAAGCTCCTCAAAAGGATGCTGTACCTGGTATTGTTCACGATACATCTACAACAGGGTCTACGTTATACATTGAACCTAATGGAGTTGTCAACCTCAATAACCAAATGCGACAACTACAGCGTCAGGCTCAAAGAGAAGAGGAAGCGATTCGGCAAGCTCTCACAGAACAAGTGGCAGAAGTCAAGGAAGATTTGGAGCAGTTACTGATAATTGCTACTACAATTGACCTGGCTACAGCCCGCGCTCGTTATAGTTTATGGTTAGGAGCAAACCCTCCTCAATTTACCGAACCAGATTCTGATCGCCCTGTGAATATCCGTCAATTGCGACATCCGTTGTTAGTTTGGCAACAGCAATATGAAGAAGGAAATGATGTGGTACCTATTGATGTTACGGTAAAATCTCCAGTAAAAGTGGTGGCAATTACGGGCCCGAACACTGGTGGTAAAACTGTTACTCTGAAAACCTTGGGATTAGCTGCACTGATGGCAAAAATAGGATTATTTATACCTGCTAATGAACCTGTGGAGTTGCCGTGGTTTGAACAAATCTTGGCTGATATTGGTGATGAGCAGTCTTTAGAACAAAGTTTATCTACTTTTTCTGGTCATGTTCGACGTATTATTAGGATTTTAGAAGCAATAGATGAGGATGAAAATCAGGAAAATTCTGATTTATCTTCTACCCTGGTTTTATTAGATGAAATCGGTGCTGGTACAGACCCCACTGAAGGTAGTGCTTTAGCAACTTCTATTTTGCAATATTTGGCTGACCATGCACTATTAACAGTGGCAACTACTCACTTTGGAGAACTTAAAGCTCTCAAATATGACGATGAAAGGTTTGAAAATGCTTCTGTAGAATTTGACATCAATTCCCTACAACCAACATACCGTCTACTTTGGGGAATTCCAGGGCGGTCTAATGCCATGACTATTGCTGGCAAGTTGGGTTTGAAACAGGAGATTATTTATAGAGCGCAAGATTATGTGGGAGGAAACTCTGAGGATGTGAATCAGGTAATTGCAGGTTTGGAAGCTCAAAGACAGCAACAGGAAACGAAGGCAAAAGAAGCTTCTGAATTACTACAAGAAACTGAGTCTTTACATCGGGAAGTTTCTCGAAAAGCTGCTGCCCTGAAAGAACGAGAAAGAGATTTACAGTTGTCGCAAGAGTTGGCAATACAGGAAAAAATTGCTGAGGCAAAGGCAGAAATTGCTACAGTAATTCGGAATTTACAGCAAGGTCCGTTAACTGCTAGAAATGCTCAGAAAGCTACGGAAGCTATTAATAAAATTTCTGATAAATATTTACCTTCTCGTACTCTCCCTGTCAAGAAACCGAATTTTATGCCTAAAGAGGGCGATCGTATTCGGATTCCCAAAATTGGGCAAACAGCAGAAGTATTGAGCGCTCCTAATGAGAATGATGAATTAACTGTTAAATTTGGAATTATGAAAATGACAGTTAGTTTGGCAGAAGTGGAATCTCTTGATGGTGAAAAAGCAGAGCTTTCTAAAAAGAGTAAAAATGTAGAACCGCAGAAGAGCAAGAAGTCAGAAAGTAAGTCTAAAGAAGCTCCACCGGAGATTACTTCTAGTGGTTTAGCTGTTCGTACTGCTAAAAATAGTATTGATATTCGTGGCAGTCGGGTAGCAGATGCTCAAATTGAGGTAGATAGGGCACTTTCTCGGGCGATCGAATATGGTTTGTTGTGGATTATTCATGGTAAAGGTACTGGTAAATTGAGACAGGGTATCCATGAGTTTTTGCAGGATCATCCGTTGGTGGAGCGTTATGAGTTAGCGTCTAGAAATGACGGCGGTAGTGGGGTAACTATTGCTCATTTAGTGTAGTGCGACTCATTAGTGTAAAATTTTGGTATATCTGAGTCCAAAAACCCTCAGAAGTTGATAACAAGCATGAAAAGTAGATAGGAGGAACAGGGAATAGTTCTTAAATTGTTTAGAGCCATATAGAACCAATTTGGGTTCTTTTTAACTCATGGCTAGTCTTTTAAGCATTAGCCTTACAAAACAAAGATTAATTTTGGTGTTAGTATGCTCAAAAAAGATTAATTCAAGCAGGTGAAGGAAGAAAAAAGGCTTTAACCAAGGAATAATAAATCACTTAAATATTAGACTTGTCGCGAAATAAAACCTTAAAGTGAAATGGAAAATCCTGGCTTTTCACTGATTAAACTATGCTGCCATCAGGTAAAAATTCCAGAGTCCAGCCGCAGTGAACATGAAGCGATCGTCGCGCATCTTTGATGTGATTTCGATATAATCCTCTCGCTGCATTATATCTCTTGACCCCAGATATTGTATGTTCACATTTGACGCGATCGCTACTTTTTTCTTGATTTAGATGTTTTTGTTGGTCAGTTAATTCCTGAGATCGAGGTTTTTTCGTGGGTCGGATTGATGTTGACAAATTCCTTCTGTCATCCCTGGAAACCCAAATCTACATGAATTTTCACTTCATCAGGTACAAAATCCACCAATTTTTCTTCATCTAACTGCCGAATGCCCATCAACTTTTCCCTCTCTTGCTTTCGATAGGAGGAGGACTCTTTTATCTGAGTCTGTCATGATCAGATGTTGACTCGTATGGCACTTTTTTTTACCTGAGTAATGATTTTTCTGCTTTTGGTGGTCTTTTGGACGCT
>NZ_JAAHGM010000075.1:0-30335 GCF_010692625.1 Okeania sp. SIO2C2 | reverse complement strand
CCCTTGTTTTGACAATGGTATTTGTCTTGAGGCGTTAGCGGAGCTTTGCGTCAGCAATCGCTACATTTTTTCAAAGCGACCGCTCTATTGGCCATACGCTATATATAGTGTCTTTGCGTAAGTCCTGTAAATAATTAATAATTAAATAATTCGCGCCTTGAAGCATCCCCTTTTAAGGTGAAAAAAAAGAGAATATTCCTGATATTCAATTCCGTAACGGTTAAAACCCGAGGTAATTATCCATTATCCATTAATGAACTGTATGCGCTCCACAATTTGGACAAATTTGACTGGTATATTTGTAGTCTACCTGGCCTAAATCAGCCCCTCTTTTCCAGCATACCCAAGCCAATATATTGAATATCTAACCTAACCCTGCATCTCTTTGATGATGGCAATCTGTTTTTCAGAGGAGATTAACTTAAATGTGTAGGTTAGTTTGAGCATACTTCTATTGTATCATAATTCTATCTCAATGGAATGCTTATTGTTTGTTTGGTCGCGATTCATCTCCCGGTAAATTGGAGATTATACTGGGACTCCTCTGGCTCCATTTCAGATAGAAGTTATTTCAATTTGTCAATTTTTGATTAATTTTTGATATAGAATTTAGACTTTTGTAAGTATGGCAATTATTACGATTCAACCAATGAGTCCAAAGCATATTTCTAGCGTGGTTGAATTGGATCGACTCTGCTTTGGTGGACTCTGGAATTTTCAAGGTTATCAGCAAGAACTAGAAAGTCCTAACAGTGATTTGCTAATTTTAGTAATTAGCCAAATGAATGAAGAGATGAAAAGGGAGGTAACCTTTAAATCTTCTAACTCTAAATCAGAGCTTATCAATCATCAGTCCATAATTGGCATAGGTTGTTTATGGGCTATTTTAGAGGAAGCACACATCACTATTCTCGGAATTCATCCCCACTACCAACGTCTGGGTTTAGGTCAGTTATTATTATACTCCTTAATGAGATCTGCTTGGGACAGAGAGTTAGAGAGAGCTACCCTAGAAGTTGCAGCTTCAAATACATCTGCATTGTCCCTTTATCACAAGTTTGGGTTTCAAGATGTGGGCCGTCGTCGAGGATATTATCAGCAAACTGGGGAAGATGCTCTTATTCTCTGGCGTGGTCATCTGGATGACCCAGAATATGAGCAAACTTTGTCCCAATGGCATAGACAAGCGATCGCTCGTCTGAGTGGCTATGAAGTAAGGTGGGAAAAGTTAGAATCGGTTATTGGTAATTAGCGATCGCTCAACTCAAATAGCTTGATTCTCTTAAGTTGATTTTTTTTATAGACTTTTTTGCCTGCATTTTAAATTGATTGTATGGGATTCTAGGTAGAATCTGTAAAAAATATAAAAAGTCTAAAATCATCACCCAATATTACCTTTTTTTAAGATTTTTTCTGATACATTCCAAATAGAAAAACTACATTATTACCAAAGATTTACTTGGCTGAAATGGATCATTGTTACCCATAAAACTTGGGTGCATCTCTATATATCTATATCTATATATATGTGCAAAAATACTTTTTTCCTATCCCCTGCTACCTGTTCCCTAAAAGTGATAAATTTTTGGCTTGATTCAAAATTGAGATGAACCCTAAAAGTTTATAATTTCTTAAAATAAACAAACATATTGAATCGTCTTTATATAGAAACCTGAGCTATACTTTAGAAACTAAATAAAATTATATTGTTGGCTATAAAAACGTAACCTTCAATACAATTAATGGAAGATAGGAGAAAGTATATAACGTTAAACCGTCTATAACGAAACTATAGCTGTTGCTAAACAACATAAAAAAATCGCCAATAAACGAAAAGATTTTTACTTTAAAAATGCCAACGAACTACTATCAAAACATGAAGTTGTTGCTGATGAAAACTTAGACATTAAACGGCTAGTCCAAACCAGATTGAGTAAATCAATTAACGATGTTGGATGGGGTCAATTCCTGACTATTCTTGCTGTCAAAGCCTTACTTTAGGTCGTCCGCAGGACTTAAATACTAGGCTGTGAATCCAAATGGCACAAGTCAAGATTGCTCTAATTCATTTTGGAGAAAAAGTTCCGAAAAAATTGTCGGATAGGATTCATTCTTGTCCTCATTGCGACACTGTTTGATGCAGAGGCCAAAACGTCGCAATAATTAGGGCTTGCTGAAAAAGTCTTTTTTAAGGAGTAGGGGAGCGGGGGAGTAGGGGAGTAGGGGAGTAGGGGAGTAGGGGAGTAGGGGAGAATTTTTTGGCCCTACTATGCGCTAAAAATGCTAACTTTTTGAGCATGAAGAGCTGAAAACCATGTACTTTTTCAATACCTAAAAAGGCTAAAACCTTTATCTGGTAATTATTTGAGATTTAATCAGCAAACCCTAATTATAAAATACAGGGCGGTGGGGCATTCCGTCCTTAAAGTTCGTAGAGTCCGATGCAATGGCAGGACTGGGAAGCGAGAAGCTCACACTAAGCTGAGGCTATAGTTTGGGAGTATGTCACTATAAATGTCACGCTAGAATAACCGTAAGGGGAACTTTATAAATAATAGGAATTAATTAATTATGTTTGAACGCTTCACTGAAAAAGCAATCAAAGTGATAATGTTGGCCCAAGAAGAGGCTCGGCGCTTGGGACATAACTTTGTGGGGACGGAACAAATCCTCCTGGGTCTAATTGGAGAAGGCACAGGTGTGGCGGCCAAAGTTCTCAAATCTATGGGTGTTAATCTCAAGGACGCTAGGATTGAAGTAGAAAAGATAATTGGCCGTGGATCTGGATTTGTGGCTGTAGAAATTCCATTTACTCCTAGAGCTAAAAGGGTTTTAGAATTATCCTTGGAAGAAGCACGGCAATTAGGACATAACTATATTGGTACAGAGCATCTACTTCTGGGTTTAATTCGAGAAGGGGAAGGAGTAGCAGCAAGAGTTCTAGAAAACTTAGGGGTAGACCTCTCGAAGGTACGGACTCAGGTAATTCGGATGTTGGGTGAAACTGCAGAAGTAACTGCTGGTGGAGGCGGTGGAAGGACTAAAACTCCTACCCTGGATGAGTTTGGTTCTAATCTGACTCAAATGGCATCGGAAGGTAAGTTGGACCCAGTGGTGGGAAGGCAAAAGGAAATTGAACGGGTTATTCAAATTCTAGGTCGTAGAACAAAAAATAATCCTGTACTTATTGGAGAACCAGGGGTCGGAAAAACAGCGATCGCTGAAGGTCTGGCACAACGTATTGCTAATAATGATATACCAGATATTCTGGAAGAAAAGCGGGTAGTTACTCTGGACATTGGTCTATTGGTGGCTGGCACAAAATACCGAGGTGAGTTTGAGGAACGTCTGAAGAAAATTATGGATGAAATTCGCTCTGCGGGTAATGTCATCCTAGTTATAGATGAGGTTCATACTCTAATTGGAGCTGGTGCAGCAGAAGGGGCAATTGATGCAGCTAATATTTTGAAGCCTGCTTTGGCTCGTGGGGAGTTACAGTGCATAGGGGCAACTACCCTTGATGAGTATCGCAAACACATTGAACGAGATGCAGCACTCGAACGTCGTTTCCAACCAGTAATGGTGGGCGAACCTTCCGTTGAAGAAACAATTGAAATTTTATACGGTTTAAGGGAACGTTACGAACAACATCATAAATTAAAAATTTTGGATACAGCTCTAGAAGCTGCTGCTAAATTATCAGACCGCTATATTAGCGATCGCTATTTACCAGATAAAGCTATTGACTTGATTGATGAGGCAGGTTCCCGGGTTCGTTTGATTAATTCTCAACTTCCTCCTGCAGCTAAAGAATTGGATAAAGAGTTGCGTCAAATTCTCAAAGAAAAGGATGAGGCAGTACGCTCCCAAGATTTTGATAAGGCAGGAGAGTTGCGTGACCGGGAAATGGAAATTAAATCTGAAATTCGCTCCCTTGCTCAAACTAAAAAGACAGATTCCACTACTGAAAATGATTCTCCAGTGGTTAACGAAGAAGATATTGCTCATATTGTTGCAAGTTGGACGGGTGTTCCAGTTAGTAAACTCACAGAATCTGAATCTGAGAAATTACTACACATGGAAGATACTCTACACCAACGTTTGATTGGTCAGGAAGAAGCTGTCAGAGCAGTATCTCGTGCTATTCGTCGGGCAAGGGTAGGATTGAAAAACCCCAACCGACCAATTGCTAGCTTTATTTTCTCTGGACCTACTGGGGTTGGTAAGACAGAATTAACTAAGGCTTTGGCTACATATTTCTTCGGGTCAGAAGAAGCAATGATTCGGTTGGATATGTCCGAATACATGGAACGTCACACTGTTTCTAAGTTGATTGGTTCTCCTCCTGGTTATGTGGGTTATAACGAAGGTGGTCAGCTAACTGAAGCAGTTCGTCGTCGCCCTTATACTGTGGTGCTATTTGATGAAATTGAAAAAGCTCACCCTGATGTCTTTAATATGCTGTTGCAAATTTTGGAAGACGGACGTTTGACTGATGCTAAGGGTCGTACAGTAGATTTCAAGAATACCTTGATTATTATGACCTCCAATATCGGTTCTAAGGTAATCGAAAAAGGAGGCGGTGGTCTTGGTTTCGAGTTCTCCGATAATGAAGCAGATGCTCAATACAACCGAATTCGTAATTTGGTTAATGAAGAACTCAAACAATATTTCCGCCCAGAATTCCTCAACCGTCTGGATGAGATTATCGTCTTCCGTCAGTTGAATAAGGATGAGGTGAAGGAAATTGCTGTGATTATGTTGAAAGAAGTCTTTAGTCGTTTGACAGAAAAAGGCATCAAGCTAGAAATTACTGAACGCTTCCAAGAGCGGTTAGTTGAGGAAGGTTATAATCCCAGTTATGGAGCGCGTCCTTTACGTCGGGCAATTATGCGTTTGCTTGAGGATGTTTTGGCTGAGGAAATTCTTTCTGGTGCGGTTCGCGAGGGCGATACTGCTGTGGTTGATGTTGGAGAGGATGGTCAGATTAAGGTTACTCAAGGTGAAAAACGAGAGTTGTTGCCTCAAGGAGCTGAGTAGGATTTAGTTTCTTCTGGGAACGGAAGTTAATTTTTAATGGTAAGACGGCAGAGAGTTTAAGCTTTCTGCCGTTTTGAGGGAGTAGGGAGTCAGAATTTTTAAGGTTTTCAGTTCAAATTAATGATGATAAAAATTGTCAGAACCAATTTAGGATTGCTATGTAAATTATAGTAGAGTAGAAATTTAAGAGATGCGGTCGGTGAGAGCTACGCTCCCTTCGCCTTCGGCGTTAAACAACCGTGAATGCCTGTGGATAAGTAGGGCTTGCTGATTAAATATCAAAGCACTGACAGATATTGGTTTCAGCCTTTTTTTGCCTTTAAAAAGTGCGCCTGTTTCAGTCTAAAAAGCTCAAAAAGCTAGTATTTTAGGCGCATAGTTGGGCAAAAAAATTAAGGGACAAAACTTAGCTCCTGCCTCCTCGCTCATTCCCTTTTCTCCTGTCTCCTGTCTTCCCCTCCTGGGAGGGGTTGGGGGTGGGTTGTCTCCTGACTCCTACCCCCACCAAAAGACTTTTTCAGCAAACCCTAAGTAACCGCCGACGGCCTCAGTAGAAGCAAGGGACATTGCATGCAACGTCCGTACACATCAATTTTTCACGTTATGTGACGCTTTGTATCAGTTTTATGGATCAGCTAAATCAAATTTTTCGAGATGCCCAACTAGCCAATGATAGAATATAGACTGGAACAAGAATTTGCTGAACAAATGGATGCTAGAGATCCTCTCGCTTCCTTACGAAAAGAATTTTATATTCCCAAGGCTGCTTCTGGGGAAGAAAATATCTATTTCTGTGGTCATTCTCTAGGATTACAACCTGTAACTGTTCGAGAAAGCATCGAAAAGGTATTATATGATTGGGAAAAGCTGGGAATTGAAGGATACTTCTGCGGTACTCCTCGCTGGCTGGATTATAGTAAATCATTAAAGCCAAAAATGGCTGAAATTGTCGGCGCACTGGAGTCAGAAATAGCAATCATGAATACTCTGACCATGAACTTGCATCTGATGCTAGTCTCATTTTATCGACCTAGCCCAGAAAAATACAAAATTCTGATTGAAGCTAACGCCTTTCCTTCTCCTCGATATGCGCTCAAATCCCAGATTGAATTTCACGGTTACGATCCAGAAATTGCCTTGCTGGAAATTAAACCTCGTCAGGGCGAAACCTACATCAGAACCGAAGATATTGAAAACTTATTAGAGCAAGAAGGTAATTCAATTGCTTTAGTATTTCTAGGAGGAATAAACTATCTAACAGGACAGTTTTTCGAGATGAAAAAAATTACTGAGCAAGCACACCAATACGGTTGCTTGGTAGGATTCGATCTGGCTCATGCTGTTGGTAATGTTACCCTGGCTTTGCATGATTGGCAAGTAGATTTTGCTGTGTGGTGTAATTATAAATATATGAATAGTGGACCAGGGGCGGTCGGAGCTTGTTTCGTCCATGAAAAATATGCCCATCAGTTCAATTTACCCCGGTTTGCTGGTTGGTGGGGCAATAAAATTGAAACACGGTTGCAGATGAAACGAGATTTTGAACCGTCATCCGGTGCAGAAGGTTGGCAAATTAGTAATTCAGATGTTTTATCATTAGCATCCCTTTCAGTTTCTCTAGATATCTTTGCCAGGGTGGGAATGGCACAATTAGTAACTAAAAGTCGCCTGCTGACTGGCTATCTTGAATTCTTATTGAATAGTCTAGAAAACAAACCTTTATTGCTTACCCCTGCCAATCCTGAAGCTAGAGGATGTCAGTTATCGATTCAGATTAAAAATGCCGAGGGAAATTTGCTGGAAAAGTTAACAGAACGAGGAATATTATGCGACTGGCGCGAACCAAACACCCTTCGGATTGCACCTGTTCCCCTTTACAACCGCTATGCAGAAGTTTTTCAATTTGTGCAAGCTTTATCAGAATTATAAAGATTAAGAGTAGATAATAGCATTTTTAGGCTATTTAGGATAAACTATTGCCGATAATCTCTAAATCTTGTTCAATCCCATAAATCCTCTAATCTACTGTTTAAAGATGATTGATGCTCCCACAGTGACGTTGCACAATCAGGAATGATGAAATCCGAATATTTGATATTTTTGGATAACTCTTTCCTCCAATATATGTACAGTTGAAAATCTATTATCATTCTTTAATGTCAATGTCCACCCCCCCCCAAAAAAAGTTTACCAAATTGACCCCAGTCGTGGTTTTTTGCCATCAGAAGACCCCCTTGAATGCCTTCCCCAAGGCTTTGAAATATGGGAGCGCCTTGCGGCTCAAGTGCCGACACTTTTGATGACTAATAGACTCAGAGAAACTTTAGCAACCCTAACCATACCCGATATTTCTAGGTTAGAAAGCGATCGCCAGCTTCGACGAGCCATGCTCCTGCTGTCAATTTTCGGCAATGCTTATGTCTGGGGTGGCGCAAAACCTGCCACCACTATCCCACGGGCGATCGCCATTCCTTGGTGTCAGATTGCTGAAAAACTAAAGCGTCCCCCCATCACCGCTTACGCCTCAATAGTATTGGATAATTGGAGGAGAATAGATCGGAGCCAACCGTTAGATTTGAACAATTTAGCTCCCCTCCAGCTTTTTTGTGGTGGCATCGACGAACAGTGGTTTTACTTGGTAAGCATGGCAATAGAAGCCAAAGGTGCCCCTGCTTTAGCAGCCATAGTGGCAGCTCAAAAGGCAGTAGCTATGGGATGGATTGAGGGAATCAGACCACAACTGGCACAAATTGCTGCTGCTATTATCGAGATGCAGAGGGGATTAGAGCGGATGACTGAAAAATGTGACCCCTATATCTATTATCATCGCGTGCGCCCCTTTCTCGCAGGCTGGCCTGAAACTGGCGTGATTTATGAAGGAGTCAGTGATGTACCGCAAAAATTCGCTGGCGGTAGTGCGGCTCAAAGTTCCCTGGTACAGTCCCTTGACGCTGGTTTAGGAATACAACACGCAGGTAACACTCAATCGTTTTTGCAGGAGATGCACTCCTATATGCCCCCCAGGCACCGCCAGTTTATTGTCGCCATTTGGTCAGGACCATCTATCAAACAGTTTATAATCGACCACCAACAGAGTCAACCTGCTTTATGTGATTTATACAATCATTGCGTTGAGGAGCTAATGAACTTTAGAAAACAGCACTTGGCAATTGCTGCTCAATATATCCTCCAACAAGCTCCCAAAGAGCAGATGGGAACTGGTGGCACCAATTTTGTCCCTTTTCTCAAAAAAGTAGAAGCACAAACCAAAGCCAATCTAATCTCGAATGTGGTTTGATAGTAAATGGGGCGTTGCTGAATTAAGGGATAAATATAAATGGGATGGGCATCCTGCCCGCCCGAAAATATAAGGACTGGGCAAGATGCTCATTTCACAAAACTATTAAAATCATCCCGCATTTATGCAAAGCTGTAAATGGTTATCCAGTTCATCCTTTATATATTCCGAAACAGTTTATGAAAGATACAAATACTGAACCAGATAAAGTTGGTACAACAGAAGCAGCATTTCTTTTAAATATTTCTACTGCTAGACTCAGGTTACTTCTCAGGCAAGGTCGCCTCAAAGGAGCTAAAAAAGTCAAACGCTTCTGGATCATTCCCTTAAATAGTCGGGGAATGCCAGAAATTACTCCTGGTCGTCGAGGTCCTCAAGGAACTTGGAATAAAGGATTCCGTACAGGCAATACTTTTATCCATGTGCTGCGAAGAGAAATTGACTATAACCGAGACCACGGTACATCTCTTCCAGCAATTTCTGTCAAACAAGGAGGCAAAAACCATCGCTGCCACGAAGTAGAAATTCTGGGAAACTGCAAAATAGTCTATCGTCCTCATAAACCTAACAAAAGTCAAGCTGGTGGTGCCCGCCTGTGGATTGAGACAGAGCCTGATATTGAAATTATTCGCAAATTTTTCCGGGATGTAGAACTGCAAGAAGACAAACCTCAAGGCTTTGGTTAAGTTAGGGTCTGATTTTTAGATTCAACTAATTTTTATTTATACTATTAAATAGTGCTGTCGCGTTGTGGATGCGTAAGTTCTGATTTATTGTAATCTATTTGGGATTGCTATATTTTGTGACAATAAGCATCTTAAAAAGCAATGTCAATATTATTTATCTACCAAAAACTCAAACTTTGATTTTTCCCTGCCACTACTACAACAGCAATATAATTAGATTCAGGAATAAACTGATATAAATACCAACGGGAAGCTGCTTGAAAATCTCCATTAATACTAGGGCGTGTCATCAATTAAAGATAAAGAGGTTGACATTAAAGGTATAGTATGCTTATAGAACCCCTGAGCGTATCTCTAAAAATTTAGGTGATCGCCAATCTCTGAAGCATTAGTCGAATAAAACACATAATTTACTTGGCAGTAGCATTTTCCAGGGTTCTTTTCCTGCGCAATGCTGCGCAAACAAAATTTTTAGTCAAGCTTTGATAGTCCTGCATGGTAATGGTAGGATACATATTTTTTAATTTCTCCCACACTCCTCATCTCCCCATCTCCCACACTTCCCATCTCCCCAAATTCCCCTCCCAGGAGGGGTTAGGGGTGGGTCCCCATCCCCCCAAACTCCCGGTGCTTCCTTTACCATTACTATGCACCACCACCCAAGCTTTTACACCTCTCCATCCAGGAATTGGTTCTTTCCATCACCCACCTGGCTTGAACGGGAACAAACCCTTTTTTTCCAAGATTCTCTTTCTCTAACTTTGATGGTTTTGGGGATAGTTTAAACCGAATCTTAGTCATAATTGCCGGATAAATTTTCTTTAACTCCTCTATGATCTTTTCGGGGTGGTATCCATGATCAAGTAAGATAGTAATCTGAGGAATATTGACTGGTTTGGATTTCAAATAGTCGATGTTGTTTGAGATCATTTCTATTCATCCTACATTGATGATGCATGTACAGTGGGTAAAAAAAGGAAAACCAAGACTATCAACTGCTAAGTGCCTCTTAATTCCATTTGTAGATTTGTCAAAACAGAATCCTTTGGACTTGATACTAGCATTGCAAGTATTTTTCACTGCCTGGGAATCAATCATGATTAAAGTTATCCCCGATCGCTTTTTTTTACCTGTTGACGTACTTGAGCGTGTAAAAGATCTCTAATATTCTCAATTACTCCTTGAGAACGCCACTGAATGTAGCTGCCAAAAAAACTGTGGAATCAGGAGACAAATCTTTGGGCAAATCACACCAATTACAACCATTCTTAAGTTGGTAGAGGATACCATCAAGTATTTGCCTTTTCGTCCATTTTGTGGGGCAAGTTTTCTTCTTTTTTGGCAATCATGGTTCAACTTGAACCCATTCTTTGTCTGTTAAACTGCTGGAATACGGCATTTGCCTAACTCTTGTTTAGGATAATTGGCGATCGCTACTTAGTATCACCTTGGACGGAAAAGATACGCTCAGGGGTTCTATAAAGAATAACTACAGAAATAACAGCCATAGGACTGCTCTAAATGACTAGACGTTATGGTTTGCGTGACGACCAATGGGAACCCATTCCACATTTACTACCAGGCCGTGAAGGAACTGTAGGAAGAACAGCATGCATACAACCGCCTCTTTGTAGAAGGGGTTTGATACAGATATCGGGCGGGAATTCCTTGGACAGACTTACCAGAAAGATTTGGGGACTTCCGCATTGTCCATACCCGTTTTAGCCGTTGGAGCCGTTCTGGAGTCTGGGAAAGACTATTTCAAACTCTAGCTGAGGATGCAGATCACGAATATGCCATGATCGATGCCACTATTGTTCGTGCTGATCAACATAGTGCCGGAGTGAAGGACAGTAGTGCAGAACAGGAAGACATTGGCTGTAGCAAAGGAGGATTGAGTACCAAGATACATGGAGTAGTAGATGCTCTGGGTAATCCTACTAATTTTTTTTACTACTGGTCAAGCATCCGACTTGGATGGGGCAGATGTAGTATTACCGATGGTAAAAGCGGAAGCAGTATTAGGGGACAAAGCTGATGATGTTCAGGAGCGGGTGCCAATCGCCTTTGACCCACAGAGGAACAGAGGAATAGAAGTAGTGATTCCCCCGAAAAAAAACCGAAAAGAACTGCGTAATTATGATCAGATATTGTACAAAGCAGGTCTATGAATCGAAAATTTCTTTGCCAAACTCAAACAGTATCCAGCATTGGCTCCGCCTAGCGGCAGCTATATCGCTACTAGATACGATCAACGTTCGGTTAACTTCCTGGGAGGGATTTATATCATGTCCGGTTGAATAGTTACATTTTGGAGGAAGGAAGGCAGAAGGCAGAAGGCAGAAGGCAGAAGCTTTTCTGCCATTTTTACCTTAATTTTATACACAAACGATGCTACCGGACATGATATTATTTGGTAGCCTCAGTCATTTTATACCAAGCGTGAAAAAATAATGTTACGAATAGTAAGAGGAATAAAAAGACTTTTCAGAATATTCCCTTTGACAAAAAAGATGACTTCCGACCTGAAAAATGGTATTGAAACCATTCCCATACGACTCCTGACTCCTGAGTTCCCCTCCTGGGAGGGGGAGGGGCGAGGGGTGGGTTGACTCCTAAGAAATATCCTAACTATTTGTAGCAAACATTTATCAATTTGGTATTATCATTTTCTTTGTGGGTTTAATACCCCACCGTCAACGGGGGTGTTCACGCATTACTTGGGGGAGCGAATCCCCATGTAATGTTCCTCCTGTCTCCTGTCTCCTGTCTCCTGTCTCCTTCTTCAAGAGCATAGCGATCGCCATCGACCTAGAGCATACAATACCCCTACTTGTCAATTTTTTAATTGATGACACGCCCTAATAAAAGGCAATTTTTTTATAATATAGATGATAGTAAGGAGTAGGGTAGAATTTCATACAATTTTCCTTTCTCCTTACTCCCGAAGGAGGGATTATATAACTATATTTAAGTCTCTATCCCTACCTCCTTACTCTTCCATATCTTCTGGGTCTATATCTTCTGTTTCTTCTGCATCTATTTCTTCCATATCTTCTATATCTTCTGTTTCAGTGGCAGGAACTAAAGCTACTTCTGCGATGGTATCTGCGTCATCTAGTTTTTGTACCCTTACTCCTGTAGCACTACGAGATTGAATCGAAATAGCGTCAACTGCTTGACGAATAATAATTCCGCGAGTAGTAATCATTATTAATTCTTCAGTTTCGTTGACTATTCGTAAAGAAGCTAATTTATCTTGTTTCCGTTTCTTCTTCTTAAACTTAGTAGCAATGCGACCTTTACCACCTCGGTTTTGTAAGGTAAATTGAGAAACTGGCACCCGCTTTCCATAACCACCAGTAGTAATAACTAATGCCCACGGACCACTATTATTAACTGACGTTGTTTCTTCAGTTTCTTCCTCTTCTATTTCTCCAGTTTCTAGTTCTAATTCTGCTTCTTCTAGCTCTAATTCTTCCTCATCAACATCAGCAATTTTATCTACAATTGAACTGGGCAAAATATCCATACTAATTAACTCATCATCTTCGATCAGTTTCATAGATTTTACCCCTCTAGTATTACGACCCAAAGAACGTAATTGCTTATTATCTGTTCTAAAGTGAATTGCCATCCCAGAACTAGAAGCAATAATCACACTATCATCAACTTTCGCTCTTCTTACCCATCTTAATTGGTCACCTTCAGCGAGAGAAATAGCGATTAATCCATTAGAACGGATATTAGAAAATGCTGATAAAGGTGTTTTTTTAATATATCCACCTTTGGTCAACATCACTAAAAATTCGTCATCAGTAAATTCAGAAACTGCCACTATAGAAGTTACTTTTTCATCTCGTGGAATAGGTAACATTTGTACCACTGGTACGCCCCGTGCTATACGAGAACCAATAGGAATTTGATAAGCATTTAGACAATAAACAACACCTCTTTGAGTAAAGAATAAAATACTATCATGGTCACAACAACTGAGAAAATGTTCAACTCCATCATCATCTTTCATTTTCGTACCAGACTTACCACGAGTTGCTCGACTTTGAGCCTCAAAAGTATTAACTGGCATCCGTTTAATATAGCCTTGTTCTGTTAGTAAAATAATTGCTTTTTCATTGGCAATTAAATCTGTATCATCTAGTTCACCTTCTGCTAGTTCAATGATAGTTATTCTCGGAGTAGCATAGCGTTCTTTTATTTCTAAAGCTTCAGTTTCAATAATTTCTAAAATCCGTTCTCGTTTAGCTAATATATCTTGCAAATCGGCAATTTTTAACAGTAATTCTTCGTGTTCTTGTTCAATTTTTTGTGCTTCTAATGCTGTTAATCTTCTTAACTGCATTTGTAAAATTGCGTCTGATTGTACTTCAGATAAACCATGATTTTCAATTAGTTCTTGTTTGGCAGTAGGAGTATCTGCCGCCTGACGAATTAATTGAATGATTTCATCTAAGTTATCTAAAGCAATTAGTAAACCTTGTAATAAGTGGTCTCTTTCTTCAGCTTTTCGGAGTTCGTATTGAGTCCTTCTCGTAATAGTTTCTATCCGAAAATCTAGGAATACTTCGAGATATTTTTTCAGCGTTAGTAACTGGGGTTCTGAATTTACTAATGCTAAAATATTAGCCCCAAAATTGGCTTGTAGAGTGGTTTGTTTATAGAGATTATTGAGTACAACTCTAGGATAAGCATCTCGTTTGAGTTCGATGACTACCCGCATTCCATCGCGATCGCTTTCATCCCTAATATCAGAAATGCCATCAATTTTTTTGTCATTAACCAGTTCCGCAATTTTTTCAATTAATGCTGCTTTATTAGTTTGGTAAGGTAACTCTGTGACAATAATAGCTTCTTTGTCAGGACGACCGCGCTGTTCGAGGGTTTCTATAGTGGCGACACCCCGCATAGTTATAGAACCACGACCGAGTGTGTAAGCATCGCGGATACCAGATTTTCCCAGAATTTGAGCCCCTGTAGGAAAGTCAGGACCGGGAATGTAGTGCATTAACTCAGTATCAGTTATTTCTGGGTTTTCGATCAGCGCTAGCAAACCATCAATAAGCTCCCCCAAATTGTGGGGAGGAATATTAGTTGCCATTCCCACTGCGATACCAGACGAACCGTTGAGGAATAGTTGAGGAATGCGGGAGGGCAGTGCCAACGGTTCTTGTTGAGAACCATCAAAGTTATCAACAAAATCTACTGTTTCTGCATCAATATCCCGCAACATGGCATCAGAAGTGAGCGCTTGTAGACGACACTCTGTGTAACGCATAGCCGCAGGTGGGTCATTGTCTACAGAACCAAAATTACCGTGACCGTGGATGAGGGGCGATCGCATTGAAAAATCCTGAGCCATTCGCACCAAAGCATCGTACACCGCTGTATCGCCGTGGGGATGATACTTACCCAACACTTCTCCCACCACACGAGCGCATTTACGGAAAGGGCGGTCTGCTGTTAACCCTAATTCGTTCATGGCGTAGAGTATGCGACGATGCACGGGTTTGAGACCATCTCTAGTATCTGGTAATGCCCTACCTACGATTACGCTCATGGCATATTCTAGGTACGATCGGGACATTTCATTACGGAGATCGGTCGGTACAATTCGTGACTCAGAAGTAGTCATACTAATGAAAAACTCCGTTAAATATATAATTAATTAGCAAAAAACCGAAAAAAATGGATTTCGTCCGATTAAGTTCGGTGTATTTGCCAAATTATGCTGTTTACGTCTACAATTATAGCATATTTTGTGTCTATTTTTTGAGAAAATTAATGAGTAATAGATAAGTATTTTCCGTCCGATTTCAAGTTAAAATACTGGTATGATTACACTGAAGAAGGAAGAAGGAAGAAAAAAGAAGGAAAAAGTGGAGGGGGATAGTCAATGACTTATAACTCCAACCATCTGTAAACACCGTGTAGACAGGGGGGTATTAAACCCAAAATCAAAAGATAAAAAGTTTCATTTCATAAAAAAATCTAATATCTAAAATTAACTGATGATTTCTGTTATTTATTCCGATGAATTTCTCGAACACAAAACTGGTATGCTACACCCGGAGCGACCAGAACGTTTAACTGCAATTGTCAAAACTCTCAAAACTTTTCCTCACAATGGCCAACTGCAATGGCGATCGCCCACCCCAGTACAACAGCGCCATTCATCATTGATGACACTACTAGAAAAAGTTCACTCTCCCAGTCATATTCAAGCAGTAGCAGAAATAGCTAATCAAGGTGGCGGTTATTTGGATGGAGATACACCAGTTTCTGCCAAAAGTTATGATGTGGCATTGTTAGCAGTAAGTGCTTGGTTAGATGGAGTCGATTTAGTGTTGGCAAATATCAATCCAGCGTTTGTGTTGGCAAGACCCCCTGGACATCACGCTGAAAGTAAACGAGGTATGGGATTTTGCTTATTTTCCAATGCAGCGATCGCAGCTCATTACGCTCTAGAGAAACCAGGTATTAACAAGGTCGCTATTTTAGACTGGGATGTGCATCACGGTAACGGTACTCAAGAAATTGTCGAAACCAACGAAAATATAGCCTACTGCTCCCTCCATCAATCTCCCTGTTATCCAGGCACTGGCTCTGCTGATGAACATGGTTTCCACAATAATGTACTAAATTTACCCATGTCACCAGGTACCACAATGGCAATTTATCAACCCACATTCGAGCAAAAAGTTGTACCCTTTTTAGCTAGCTTTCAACCAGATTTATTGATTGTTAGTGCTGGCTATGATGCTAACCGTGACGACCCATTAGCAGGTATTGCTCTACAACCAGAAGACTATGGAGAATTTACAAAATATTGTTTGCAAATAACCCGCAACATCTTATTTGGTTTAGAAGGTGGTTATGACCTACCTAGCTTATCTCAATCAGTAGTAGCAACAATTGAACGTTGTTTGTAGATTAATTCAGTTAGCCTCCTACCGGAAGAACTGTGTTAGCAGTTATCAGTACCTCCGGCAATAGGGAAGCTTTGAATATGTAGGTAAGTTAAAGTGATCGAAGATTTCAAAATCAAACATTATCAGGACTTAAATTAAACGGACATGACATGATATTAATAATTATATTTTAACTGAGACTGGATTGATTCGCTACCACTCAATTAATTTGCAATTTTGTAATTCTCTAGGTTGTGTGGGTACTAACCACAAATCTAATCAAAACGCAAATTTTGTGTTTAAATGGTTAGTCCAGCCCACTTTTTTCAAGTAAACGTTATTTTGGTGACAATACGTCAGGATGCTCCCTCCGCCAGTTCCAACCTCTATTGTTCGGCATTAAACAGCCAAAGAGATTTGAAAAGCTAGTGTGCCGAACGTAAAAAGCTTAAATAACCGGGCGAGGCCAACTTTACATCTGAAGAAATTGGTAGCTGAAGAAAATCAAGGCTTGCAATTAAAAATTGACCCTGGTTCTAAACAAACAGGCTTTGCAATGGTCACCCAAAGTGAAGAAGTTATCTTTGCAATGGTTTTAATCCATCGTGGTCAGCAAATCAAGAATGCTTTGGAACGACGGCGAACTCTTCGTCGAGGTCGTCGTCGAAAAACTCGCTACCGTAAGTGCAGATTTTTCAACCGCAAACGAAACAAAGGATGGCTGCCACCAAGTTTGAGACATCGGGTTTTGAGATCATGTCCGTTGGTATCGTTTGTGTAAAAGTTAGCGTGGATATCTACAGGAAATTTAAGTTTTTTTCTTGCTCAATTGCCTTCCTGTTTGTTGCCTGTTGCTTGTTGCCTGTTGCCTTCCTGTTTGTTGCCTGTTGCCTACCTTTTCTATACAATACCGATGCTACCGGACATGATATGACTGTAGAAACTTGGGTTAATAGACTTTGTAAACTAAGTCCGATAAGTAGTTTGACTATGGAATTGGCCAAGTTTGACACCCAGAAAATACAGAACCCAGAAATTTCAGGAGTTGAATATCAAAAAGGGGAACTATTTGGTGATCATGTCCGGGAGTATCTATTAGAGAAATGGGGTCGATTATCTGCTGATTGTGGGGCAACAGATACGCCCTTAGAAGTTGAACATATAGTTCCACGCTCAAAAGGTGGTAGTAATCGGGTGTCTAATTTAGCCATAGCTTGTCATCAATGCAACCAAAATAAGGGTGCTATGGATATTCGGGAATTTCTCGAAAATAAACCGTCTATACTAGCTCATGTTCTAAAGGTTGCCAAAACGCCATTAAAAGATGCTGCTGCAGTCAACACAACCCACACTCAAATCTTTGAAACTTTAAAAGCAAAAGGTTTGCGTGTGATTACCGGTAGTGGTGCTGGTACTAAATATAACCGTTGTCGCTTGAATTTGCCAAAAGAACACTGGATAGATGCTGCTGGCGTTGGTGAAATTGAAAAGTTAACAATATTTACTTCTCAACCCCTGGTCGTCACAGCAATGGGACATGGTTGCCGACAAATGGTACAGATGGATAAATATGGTTTTCCTAGGATTGGTGACAAAGCAAAAAAACCTGTACCAGGTTGGAAAACAGGGGATATGATCAATGTCGTCAAAGGCCAAAATGCTGGGTTAAAAGCAGTCAGGATGAAAACTGTGACAAGCAAAGGCAACTTTGATATCCGAGACGGGGATCAAATTTTGTCTGTATCTCGAAACCATATCCAACCGGTCCATAGACAAGATGGATACAATTACTCATTTTAAGTATATTTTTTCTAAGAGCATAAAAGTACCCTGGGGCGTAGGAAAATATAAATATTAGAAAGGCCAATCATCAGTAGAAATGGACAACTTGATTCAGGAAATGCCATGAAATAGACACAATAGTCCCTTACTGTACTTTAAAAGTGAAGAGTATGTCAAAATCAGCAATATAATTATGGGCATAAAACAGATATTTCAAACATTGGGTTTGAAATCCAGCGGCAGCTTAGGGCCAGCTAACTAGCAGAAACCTGTGTAGTGATTTCTCTCCTAGCTGCTAAGGCTAAATCTACCGCCTATATGTAATACTTAAGTAACACAAAAGTGTAGCACCTAACAAGAGAGTTAAATTATGAAAAAAGACCTCACTAATTATCGTAATTTCGGCATCTTCGCCCACGTTGATGCAGGCAAGACCACCACAACCGAAAGAATCCTGAAACTAACCGGAAAAATCCATAAAATCGGTGAGGTCCACGAAGGTGCAGCAACAACAGACTTTATGGAACAGGAGCAAGAGCGGGGTATTACAATTCAATCCGCTGCTACAAGCTGCTTTTGGAAAGACCACCAGTTAAATATTATTGATACTCCTGGCCACGTTGACTTTACCATCGAGGTATATCGTTCTCTCAAAGTTCTTGATGGTGGCATAGGTGTATTCTGTGCATCTGGTGGTGTAGAACCCCAGTCTGAAACCAACTGGCGCTATGCCAACGATTCTAAAGTTTCTCGGATTATCTATGTAAACAAACTTGACCGGACCGGAGCTGATTTCTACAGGGTTGTGAAGCAGGTTGAAGATGTACTCGCGGCCAAGCCATTAGTAATGGTATTACCTATTGGTATTGAGAATGATTTTGTGGGAGTAGTCGATCTACTAACCCGCAAAGCATGGGTATGGGATGATTCTGGAGACCCAACCAAATATGAAATTAAAGACGTTCCAGAGAACATGGTTGATGATGTAGAGAAATATCGGGAAGTATTGGTTGAAACTGCTATCGAACAAGACGATGATGTAATGGAAAAATATCTGGAAGGAGAAGAGCCAGATATTGACACTCTCAAAAATTGCATCCGTAAGGGAACCAATGAGTTGGCTTTCTTCCCTACCTACTGTGGCTCATCTTTCAAGAATAAGGGCGTGCAGTTGGTACTAGATGCGGTAGTTGATTATCTACCTAACCCGACTGAAGTTAAACCACAGCCAGAGATCGATCTAGAGGGTAATGAGACTGGTAATTTAGCTTATGTTGACCCTGAGAAGCCTCTGCGTGCTTTGGCATTCAAAATCATGGACGACAAATATGGTGCTCTAACTTTTACCCGCATCTATTCTGGTATGTTGTCCAAAGGTGACACAGTGCTGAATACTTTTACAGGTAAAACTGAGCGAGTTGGACGTTTGGTGGAAATGCACGCTGACTCTCGCGAAGAAATTGAATCAGCTCAAGCTGGTGATATTGTTGCTATCGTTGGTATGAAGAATGTCCAAACTGGTCATACTCTCTGTGACCCTAAAAATCCTGCAACTCTAGAACCGATGGTGTTCCCCGATCCAGTGATTTCTATTGCTGTGGCAGCAAAAGATAAAGGTTCTGTGGAAAAACTGGGCATGGCATTGAGCAAGATGGTTCAGGAAGACCCGTCTTTCCGAGTTGAGACAGACCCGGAAAGTAATGAAACTATTATCAAGGGTATGGGTGAGTTGCATTTGGATATCAAGGTTGATATTCTGAAGCGGACTTATGGGGTTGATGTGGAAGTTGGTAAGCCACAAGTAGCTTATCGCGAGTCTATTACTAAGCGTCTTGAAGATAGTTATACTCACAAGAAGCAGTCTGGTGGTTCTGGTCAATTTGCTAAGATTGACTATATTTTTGAGCCAGCTGAACCAGGTGAAGGTTTCCAATTTGAGTCAAAGGTGACTGGTGGAAATGTGCCCAGAGAATTTTGGCCAGCCGTGCAAAAGGGTTTTGAAAGTAGTTTTGAAAAGGGTATGTTAGCGGGTTTCCCTTGTGTGGATATGAAGTTTACGTTGATGGATGGTGCTTTTCACCCGGTTGACTCCTCGGCGATCGCCTTTGAGATTGCTGCTAAGGCGGCCTATCGACAGTCTTTTTCTAAGGCATCTCCTCAGTTACTCGAACCGATTATGAAGGTTGATGCGTTTACGCCTGACGATCATGTTGGTGATGTAATTGGAGACCTCAACCGCCGTCGAGGAATGATTAAGTCTCAAGATTCATCGCCTATGGGTACTCGTATTAAGGCAGATGTGCCATTGAGTGAGATGTTTGGTTATATTGGTGATTTACGGACTATGACTTCTGGTAGAGGTCAGTTTTCAATGGAGTTTTCCCATTATGCACCTTGCCCTGCGAATGTGGCGGAGGTAGTAATTAAGGAAGCGAAAGAGCGTCAAGAAGCTAAGAAATAGTTAGGTCTGGTATATAGAACCCATTTGAGATCTATTTAAAAATAAAGGGGCAGATGGGGAGATGGGGGATGGGGTGTATTGAAGTATTTTCAATTATTGCTTCTATCCCACTCCCGACTCCATGGCTCAAAATTGTCATCCAGCTCAAGATACCAAATGGGTTCTATACAGGGTTGAAAACTTAAAATTAACTTCCCTGGCGGGAAGTCCCGCGCTCTCCTGTTGGCGGAGCCTAGCGGCAGCTATTAGGGGAGCGTCGGGATGAAAGCCAAGGCCAAGAGTCAGATACCTCCATGCACTAAACTTTCTTATACCCTTAACAAGCTAGGAGGTATTTTGTTACTATCAAGGTCAACACAGGGGGTGGACATCATCTCTGGCAAAACAGCGGTCAGTTTTTTTCCTGACTGAAGAATCCTGGGTTGTCGCGTAGGCACAACGTCGGGAGTATGTCAAGTAGAAAAGCCTTGTATAGACATCTCTAGAAAACCTTGTAGGGGGGGTTCGGTGGAAACCTCCTACAAAATTTTTTATTTTTTCCCTAATGGGATATTTGATATAGTAAGCTGTTTTGCATTTAAACCATATATCTAATTTTTGTCAGCTGACACAGAGTTTCTGCTTTCTTTTAGGTCCTGTTTCGCAAACATAGGAAGGTAATACTTTTCATGTCAGCGACAACCAAAAACGCTATACAAAATTAAACTGGTCTGAATTTAAAACTAGCTCGGTATGGTTTTGCACAAGAGCGATCAATTCTGGTTGGTTCTGATTCGCTATAGAAAAGATTTGTGTATGTTGTTGGTTTTCGCTCAGTTGTAGTTGATAGTCATCGGCATTACCATGTAATTGAATCCGGTCGCGATTTGGTTCAAAGTCATAAATAACTGTTAGGTCTTCAGCACCTGTGGTATTTGTTTGACCATCATCGTAATAAACTACATCTTCATCTCCTAAGACGAAGATATCTGTTCCTCTGTTACCCCAGATGTCATCGACTTCTCCTCTACCTGGAGTATTACTATCAGGGTTGACACCAATTAATAAATCATTACCTTGACGACCTGTAATTTGGTCATTTCCTTCATTGCCAATGAGGGTGTCATTTTGGTTGGTGCCGATAATTTCTTCGTCTTTTGAAGATTCTTCCCAATTCTCAACTCCAGTTTGGTCTGTGCTAGCATTGAAGTTACCTACAGCATTTCCTGTACCAATCACATTATTACCACCACTGATAAAAGAGTTTTGTGACTGAGTAACAAAATCAATATCGCTATTTTCATTATCAGCAACAGTGCTAGAAGTAATAGTTGTTGAGGTAATAGAAGTATTTCCGAAACTAGCAATACCACTACCACGACCATCAGGAGCATTATTTTGGATAATAGTGGTATTTTCGACTTCAGCTACACCGAAATTGAAAATACCTCCACCATCTGAAACCGCAGTATTTTCAATAATTGTGCTATTAGTAATAATGGCAGTGGGAATATTGCCAAAAACATTATCTTTGACATAAACACCACCGCCATCATCTTCCGCACTATTACCACTAATGGTACTATTTGTGATTTCTGCATTACCGAAAACGGCGACCCCTCCACCATCAGCAGTAGCGGAAAGAGCTACATTATCACTGATGGTACTGTCGATAATCTCAGTGTCACCATATACAAATATACCGCCACCATCATTATTCGCCGTGTTACTACTAATGGTACTATTAGTAATCGTAATATTTCCCGGACTCCAGTTGTAAATACCTCCTCCAGTATCGTTGGCAAAGTTATGAGAAATTTCACTGTAGGAAATATTAATTTCTCCACCATTAAAAATACCGCCACCAGAAGCTAATCCTTCTTTTGTCTCGTTATTGCTAATAGTAGTGTTGGAAATGGTAATATTACCTGTTTGAGCATTGAAAATACCACCACCATCCTCATTTGCGGTGTTACCTGTAACAGTACTGTTACTTAGTGTGAGATTTTCTCGGTTAAAAATACCACCACCATCATCACCATTACCAGTAACGTTGCCACCTTCGATAATAACTCCATCTATAGTCACCTGACTTTGGACGCTATTGTTACCATCATCGATCTGAAAGACACGGGAGTTACCTCCAGCATTTATGTTAACTGGGTTATTTTCATAACCATCAATATGAAGGTTTTTATCTATTCTCAGTTGCCCACTGGTCAGATTTATAGTTTCACCAGCAATACTGGGGTCAAATACAATAGTATCGCCAGAATCAGCATTAGCGATCGCCTCTCTTAAGGAACCCTGACCACTATCGTTAGTATTTGTCACAACAATATCGGGCACAAAGAAAACATTATCTGAAATATTATCAATATCAGTATTTAACTTGACAAGATCCGATAAATTCAGATTCTCTAACCAATCTGAAACAGTACCATTTTCCCCTAACTGCCACTGAGCAAGGTCAACATCATTTTCATACCAGAAGCGATCGCCATCTCGTAAACGTTCAAACTGGTCTTCTAAAATTGCTTCATTCAATTCACCAATACTAGAATTAGGCAAAGTATTCTCTGACAACATCCCCACCCACTGGTCAATATTATCAACATCACCATAAAGTTCCTCTAATGCTGCCACCACTTCTGGGTCAGAAGAAATATCGCTAAAATCATTCACCCTTGACAAACCCAGTGCTTGCCGCACCTCATTATAATTTGCCAAACCATGGTCGCGACCGCGCTGGATATTCAACGCTGCCAAATCTGTACCATTTGCCACAGGTCCACCACCGGGTGCCCCAGTAAACAACAAATTCCGCAAATCATCCACTATTTTCGCGTCTGTCTGCTGCTGTACCTGGGTAGCTAAACCCCGCAAAACAGGTTCTATTCCTCCATCTTCGGTAATGCGCTCTGGTTGGAAAAAGCCTTGAAATAAATCTAGTTCACCAACGGGAGCAGTAGTGCCATCTTCGTTGAGACGTGGCACAGTACCGCTAACTAGAGTGTGACCCAAACGGAAACCAGCAGTAGAAAATTCTGTATTGATACCAGGATTAACAGTTGTATCGTAGCCATTATAAGGATCTAGAGTTACGCCTAGAGAAGGTAAAAACTCTTTATATGTAATCGCTTGAATTTCTGCTCCCACTATTTTACGCGCTCGTTGATAAATCTCTTCATCGCGATCGGCAGTATTTGAGGGTAAGTCTGTGTGGGTGGCATCAATAATTTCTGCTAAACGGTTATGTTCCCGCACAAATAAGGTATGCAACGAAGTTAAGACCGCGTGTTCGTTTGCCCGCTCGTCCCCTGCCACAAAAGTGCTTTCACCAATACTTTCTTCCATGGCCATAGCAGGAGCATCTGGGTCATTTCCCCTAGTAGGTAGTAAATCTCCTGTAGAATGGGCAGTAACTTTCAACTTTCCGCCATCGAAACTGCGTAACCAGTTAGCACGGTCTTCATCACTACCATATACTTGACTTGCATCCAACCAAGCGGTGAGTTCATTGGCGTGTTCTCGGGGGTTGTTAATATCAGTGCCAGTATTCTGATCAAATAGCGATCGGGTAACGGGAATAAATGACCCAGGGGTGTAAACTGAGTCACCTTGAGGAATGAAGATGTTTGCACTTTCAGCATTGTTACCTGACTGTAAGTGAGTCAAAGTAATATCATGGTCAACAAATTGTCCCCATGCCCAGACATAATCACTTAAATTTCGTGGGTCTGGAATAGATTCTTGTTGGTCGAATAGGGTATTACTAATATTGCGAGGATTAGGGTTATTAGGATTAGCTAATTCTTGTATTCCATCTGCATAAGCAGCTGGTGTAAAACGAAGTAAATTTTCACCTGTTTGACCATATTCGGGATGATTTTGATTATTATTACTACCGTCAATTTCACGAAAATTCATAGTTTATTTAGAGTAAATTGTAGAAGATATTTGTATATAGATAATTGCGGAATTTACCTAGAAAATCAGGATAAAAATATCGCAATTTTTAGGGTTGATCTCTAGAGATTTTTTTGAAGTGGATCGTCAAGGAAGATACTAAAATTAGCAAGAATATTTTTCTCGCTCGTACAGAAGAATTGTTGTGATTGATGCAGTGATAAAAAACATATACCAGATTAAAATTGTGCTGCAAAAATCATACATAATAGCTCAGAGATAATTGCTATATTTTTGAAGTAGGTGGTATAGATTCAATTAGTTAGTTAGGGTTTAGTTCGCAATTAGATACTACAGGTGAGGTATGGAATATTAAACAAGGGCAGTGAAAAAATGAGAAAAAAGTTAGATATTTCCTACTCCCTGTAACAGTTGGTGGATAATTATAGCTCTTGCTTCCTAATATTAAATTATATTCATCAATACTAGGGGGAAATAAAGATATCCGGACTAAAAAACTCATTTATAGCAATGAGCGCTGGTATATTTACAAATTGCAGGAGAGGCCAAATAGCTAAAAGTCTTATATTACCTGCAATTTATTCCCCCTTCCGGAGCTGTTGCCTTCCGGAGCTGTTGCCTGCGCACAGTGCTATATATCATGTCCGGTAGCATCGGTATTGTAAGCGTGAAGGTAAGGAAGAGAGAAGAAGGAAGAGGGAAGAAGGCTTAAAAGCTTGAAAAAACCTAAATTTCCTGTAGATATTCACCCTTGGTTTTACACAAATGATCAAGTGCGGACATGATATTAATTGTGAAAATGAAATTCTTCTTGCCTGTTGTTGGATTAATACCCATCGCCTAAGTTCATCAAAAGTATCAGTTGTTATTTAAACTCCATTTAATTAAAAATATATTGAGAACCCCGATCCATTTTGATACGCAAATAACCTTCTGTATCCCAATACCATTTGTCTCCATATTCAACTTTATTTGTCCAAACCCGAACTCTGGAATTTTCTAGGAATAAAACATTGGATTGAATTCTATCATTCCAACAAATAATTGCAACAACCCCCCTATCTTGACTACTTGTTTTTTGCTGAAGTCTTGTTTTAACAACTTCTCCAGAAAATTTTCCGCTACGACCATAGGGAATAACTTTTTTTCCATTTATAGACTGAAAGTTTTTGTTTGATTTTATCAAGTTTAAAGGCGAAGATTTTTCGATAGGGTTCACAACTGGATATTCTTGTTTATAGTTTTTGCTCTGCGGGTATTGGTAGGGGTTTTTAATCTCCTCAAGTTATCCTATAAATTTTATGATAGGTGTAATAATCTCGATAATAGGAGTAGCTGTTTGAGGAGAAAATAGTGATAATCCCAGAAGTATAAAAAAAGTACCAAGAGATTTATTGTGCATGATTCTTTAATTTCTTTTTTAAGTTATAAAATTTTACTTTTTTAGACTTAAATAACTGTCATTGTAACGATCTTATATCATGTTCGTTGAATACTTACACTTTGGAGTAAGGAAGGCAGAAGGCAGCTTTGCTGTAGGTAGAAGGAAAAGAAAACTTCAAGGCCAGAAGTTTTTTTATAACTGATTATCCGTTAGCGTAGCTCCCCCGGAGGGGGAACATGATATTAGACCACAGTAGGGACGTTCCATAGAACTTCCCTACATGGATTGAGGAGCGATCGCTAAATTAGCAGCGCCAAACAGATACTAACATTACATTGACATGATAGTCATAACTCCATGACCTTGCATATTTGATAAAGTAATAGTCTCCTCACATCCTAGCAAACCATTAATAATTACAGCCCGTCGCAAATTATTTTCAGAAGTATCGGAAGGCACTATTTCTAATGGAAACTCTCCAGCTCCTTTAATAATACTAATCGGAGTTTGAGCCGGACATTCATCCTCTATATCTTGTTCGCCACAATTAGTTTTTTGTTGATTTATTAAGCGGATTTGCCTGTTAGTTTTATCAAGAAATTCCCAACTGCGATTAAAGATATATTTATATAAAATATCCGCATCAATAATTCCCAAATTATCAGCAGCTTTACCCAAAAAACATTGAATAAAAAAATAAGTAAATAATCCATGTTTTATATCTTTCCATTTTCTATATTGTTCATAATTATCGCAAAACAAAAGCGCATAAAAACCTTTACTTTTAGCTGCCGTTTGCCAAAATAATTCAATTAATTGTGGAGCAATACTAGATATTTCAAGTTCAGATAATTTCTTACTTTCAGATAAATGCTGAAAATTAATACTTGTTCCACCACTATGACAAGCATTAATAAAAATCAATTGATATTTAGCACCACTTTCTGTCAACTTTTGCAAAATTTATGCCAGAGGTAAACCTGTTGTAGCTAAATTATTAGTTTGAGTATTTTTCAGACATAATATTGGTTGCTGAATCTGTTTGTCTAAAAAACCATGACCAGAAAAATAAATTAAAATAGTATCTTCTTTAGTAGCTTGAGTAACTAATTGATTCAAGCTATTTTTCACCACATCAAGCAGAGGAGATTCAGGTATATTATCGTGATGGATAATAATAGTTTTATTCGTGAATAATTTTGTAGCTGATTCTAATGCAGCCTTTAATTCCTGACAATCATTAACACAATAATTCAGGTTATATCAAATCCGGTTGAATACTTATTATATAGTTGGCAGAGATGGGGAGATAGGGAGATGGGGAGATGGGGAGGTAGTCCGATTTAATATTGAAGTGTGGTATAGAATTATAAACATATACTGTATAGCCGAATTCTATATTATTTATTCGGCTATCATCATCTTGATTAATTCCTACTAAAATAATTAAAATTTTGTCTTCACCAGTTTGAAGTTTTTCTACATTAGAATTACCTGCTGATTTCGGCATAATTCGATATTATTACTCCATAATTGTATTGGAGAAAGAGTCAGAATTAAGAGTGCGGTCAAATACCAAGATAAGGAAGCTAAATTCACCCGTGGTCAAGAATTCCATTCTAACTCCTGACTCCTGTCTCCTGACTCCTTTCTTAATAATATATACGATGACAATAGGAAAAATTAGGTGGTGGTGCATAGTAATGGTAAAGGAAGCACCGGGAGTTTGGGGGGATGGGGGTATGGGGAGATGGGGAGATGGGGAGTGTGGGAAATGGGGAGATGAGGAGTGTGGGAGAAATTAAAAAATATGTATCCTACCATTACCATGCAGGACTATCAAAATTATACAAATAAATTATACAAACTTGAAAATTTAGAAAAACCTATAATTGGTATACTACCCGAAATATATGAATATTATTTATAGTAATTTTTATTCAGGTATAGTACCGTAGAGACATTCCATGGAAGCTCCCTAGCATGGTTGTAGTTATCACTTGGCGTTGGTAATTGGTAAGATGATTTTCTACTAGGGGTGATACCCATCACTTACTCTGGTTAGATATTTAGAAGCATCAGAAACAGATTACTCTTAAAGTTTCATCTCTTGATTTACCAACGCCTATCACTTTATATTCTATCTTGACTAAAAATTTCAATTAAATCTAACCCAGTCTCAATAACCATGATGAAAACCTTCAGGGTTGCATATTATCCCTTGTCTCTGTTGATGCCTCTACTATTGGGAGTAGTACCGACTCCTGGGAAAGCACAACCCATCACTCCTGCTAATGATGGCACGGGTACAACCGTCAACCAAAACGGCAACCAATTGAACATTCAAGGAGGCACCCGTAGCAAAGACGGCAGAAACCTCTTCCATAGTTTCGACCAATTCAATGTCAACTCTGGCCAAACCGCCAACTTCCTTACCACCCCAGACACCCGCAATATTCTGGGCAGAGTTACAGGTGGTAATGCTTCTATTATTAACGGTCTTATTCAAGTCATTGGCAGCAATTCCAACCTTTTGTTGATGAACCCTGCTGGAATGATATTTGGCCCTAATGCCAGTCTCAACTTACCCGCTTCATTCAGCGTGACTACTGCCACAGGTATTGGTTTCAACAGCAACAACTTTTGGTTTCAAGCTATGGGAACAAATGACTACTCAAACCTAGTGGGAAATCCCAGTGGTTATCGTTTTAATGTATCAAACCCAGGCGCAATAGTTAATGAAGGAAATTTAAGTTTAAACCCAGGGGAGAATTTGACCTTATTGGGTGGCACAGTCATCAACACTGGGGAACTCTCTACCGCAGGAGGTAATGTTACTATCGCAGCAGTGGAAGGTGGCAGCACTCTGAGAATATCTCAACCAGGGCATTTGTTGAGTTTAGATGTATCCTCATCAGTGGGAATTACAGAAGAAACAAATTTCACACCCTTATCATTACCAGAATTATTAACAGGTGGGAATGAAACTCATGCTACATCCATGAGTGTTAACGCTGATGGTGATGTAGTATTGATAGATGCAAATACTTTGGTTGCTGATACTCCAGGAGATGTGCTTGCCTCTGGGAATATAGATGTATCCACCACTCCTAACTACCCCTATGAGGAGGGAAATAGGAATCTTGGTGGACAGATTAATGTGTTGGGCGATCGCGTAGCAATTATTGATGCGAATATTCATGCTGATGGTATCAACGGAGGTGGAACAGTATTAATTGGAGGTGATTTTCAAGGTAATGGAATAGTGAGTAACTCTCAGCAGACGTTTGTCAATAATAACTCATTTATTTCTGCTGATGCTATTACAAATGGTGACGGAGGAAGGGTAATAATTTGGTCAGATGGAGTAACTAATTTTGCTGGAAATATTAGTGCTAAAGGGGGAGATTTTTTTGGTAATGGAGGGTTTGTTGAAGTATCTGGAAAACAAGAATTAATATTTGATGGAGATGTTAATGTTACTGCAGGGTTTGGCAATACAGGAACAATATTATTAGACCCAGAAAATATCACAGTGGGAGAGTCAGAAAATACTGAAAGTTCAGAAACAGTAGATAATAATTCGGAGGTGGCATCTGGTGAAAATTCTGAAAATTCTGAAACCACAGAAAATATTGAGAATTCAGAAATAGCAGAAAATACTGAAAGTTTAGAAACAGAAACAGTAGATAATAATTCGGAAGTGGCATCTGGTGAAAATTCTGAAAATTCTGAAACCACAGAAAATATTGAGAATTCAGAAATAGCAGAAAATACAAATTCAGAGACAGAAGTTACTTCTAAAGAAATTGCTGAGAATTCAGAAACAATAGAAACAGAAACACCAATAGACCCTTTTGCTCAAGATGAAAATTCTGATGTGACAATTTCAGCAGAAAATATTGGGGAGTTATCAGGAGATATAATTTTATTTGCCGACAACGATATAACAATTAATGAAAAGATAGAAACTACCGAATCTGTAGAATTAAAAGCCGGACGAAGTATTAATATAAATGCCGATATTGACACATCAATTGGTAATGGAAATATTGATTTACTTGGTAATAATGATGATCTGAATTTGGCTAATCGGAGTGAGGGGAAAGCTTCCATAAATCAATTAGATGGAACGACATTAAATGCAGGCAGTGGAACTATTAATATTCAGTTAGGAAACTTAGGAGAAGTAGGGGATATAAATCTGGCAAATTTAACAACAACAGGAGAGGTTTTAGTTAATGCTAATGGGGGAAATATTGCCAGAGTTTCTGAGAATTCAATTATTAATGCGGGTAGTGTTTTATTTGAAACTTTTGGCAATGGAGGAATAGGTTTAGCGAGTGCGCCATTGCGGTTAGAAGCGGGGAATTTGGAGGCGGTTTCCGGGAATGGTGGAGCGTTTTTTGATTTGTTGGGAGATGTGAATATTGGTGGTGTGAGTGAGGATGTCAATGGTATTGTTACTGCTGGTGGAGATATAGAAATTCAGAGTGCAGGAAATGTGACTTTAACAGAAAGTATTTCTACTTCGGAACAAAATGCTCCCACTTCGGAGCAAGATGCTCTCTCTTCGGAGCAAGATGCTCTCTCTTCGGAGCAAGATGCTCCGACTGTGGAAAATAATTCTGAGGTGGCATCTAGAGAAAATACAGAAGTTGATAGTGGGACAGGTGGTGCAATTAATATTGAAGCTACGGGAGATATTGTTGCTACGGGTAGCGGAATTAAAGCTAGTGGGGAAAGTGTTTCTTTGTCTGGAACGAATATTACGATCAATGATGAATTTGATGAAACTTCTGGGGATGCGGATGTTAAGTTGGAGGCGACAAATGATATAACTGTTGAG
>NZ_JAAHGM010000074.1:0-31236 GCF_010692625.1 Okeania sp. SIO2C2 | reverse complement strand
AAATACAGTTGAATAGGGTGGTAAATATGCAGGGTAGATCACACCAGTTACAACCATTTTTTAATTGATACAAGATACCATCTCAGATTTCTCTGTTGCTCCATTTTGTTGGACAAGTCTTCTTCTTAGGTAGTAGTGGTTCGATTAGAACCCATTCAAAGTCTGTTAAACTGCTCGAATAGGGCATTTTCTCTGCTAGTTGGCGATCGCGACTTAGTATAACCTTTCCCTCAAAAGATACGGTTAGGGGTTCTATAAGGGTTTTTTCCAATCTTTTCTAGCAGTGCATCATGGTTAATTCGGTCAAAACATTTGGATATATCAGCATCTAATACATATTTTGATTTGTGATTGATGCTGATGTAGATAGCTGCTATGGCATCATCTGTTGACCGTCCTGGTCTAAAACCATAGCTATTAGGTTCAAATCGTGCTTCCCACTCTGGTTCCATACCTAACTTAACCAAGGCTTGTAACGCTCTGTCGTACATTGTGGGAATGCCTAACGGACGTTTTTCATCTTTTCCTGGTTTTGGTATCCAGACTCTGCGGGTTGGACTTGCTTTGAGGTAACGTGATTTAAGTAGGTACACCAAGTTAAATCTTTGCGTTGGTGGTAGATTCTTGATTCCGTCCACGCCTGCGGTCTTCCGTCCCTGGTTATCCTGTGTCACGCGCCTAACAGCTAGCAACCTAGCATAATAACTTTTGGTTAGAAGTTTTTGGTATTTGCGCATCTTGCTGATTTCACCACGACTGGATGCTTTGTAAATCAACTTTTGTAACTTGTACACGGATTTCTCCACCTGTTTCCAGTTAACGTCCTTCCACTTTAGGTTGGGATTAATAGAAACTTGAGACGGTATATCGTCTGTATCCCATGCCACGCTTGATCAGAATAATTATGATCATGAGAAAAACATTGATTTTTTGAAAGGGATTATATCTTTTAAACCCTTACCCCACAGTACTTTTGAGGCGCTTGTCACCCCGTGAGGGGTAATGGTTTTTATTATCACTAATTATCCAGACATGATATAATTCCCAATATCCGGCTGTTTTTATTGAAAAAATTATGCCTGTAAGATTAAATTGATAAATGTTTACTACAAATAGTTAGGCTATTTCTTCGTAAGCATTTCCTGCGGAATGCTGCGCAAACAGCGGTCAGCTATCAGCTATTAATTCATTGCCCCTTTACAAAAATAACTTCTGACTTCGTTAACGGTAGTCCTGCTCGCGTAATTGTATACACACTCTGATGCTACCGGTTCTGATATCAATATTCAATCTCCCCCACTTCCCTCCTCCTTACAAGGGTAAGTTTTTAAGATTGGACACGGAGACACGAGGACGCGGAGATTGGATAATTGAGTAATTAATTCAATCTACTCGCTCTATTCATTAAAGAAAACCCCCGCGTCCATCTATCTGCGCGTCTCCCCCTCTCCGCGTCTCCGTGTCTCCCCCTCCCCGCGTCCTCTCCACTCAAATTGGAAAAACAAGTCTCCTACTCTGCCACTCTTACCTCTCCTTCTCCACGAGGATCTGCTGCCGCTTCCAACACCCCACTTTCATCCAGCACAACTACATTTGCATTTCCCCAACCATCACGCATTACAATATTATGTCCTCGCTGTTTCAATTCATTCACAGTTGCTTCACTAAACCCTCCCGTTTCCAAAAGTAATCTATCTGGCAACCATTGATGATGAAAACGAGGTGCAGATACAGCTTCGGCAGCATTCATTTGATATTCCAGCACATTTAAAACTACCTGCAACACTGTAGTAATAATTGTACTTCCTCCTGGAGAACCAGTTGCCATAATTAATCGGCCATCCTGTGTCACAATAGTAGGAGTCATACTTGACAAAGGGGTTTTTCCAGGAGCGATCGCATTGGCCTCACCTCCCACTAAACCGTATAAGTTTGGTACTCCTGGAGCGGCAGCAAAGTCGTCCATCTCATTATTTAATAATATTCCTGTACCAGTCGCTACTACTCCAGCACCAAAGCTACCATTAATTGTATATGTCAGACTCACAACTTTGCGCTCTCGATCTACTACGGTCAAATGAGTAGTATCTGGAGACTCCGAAGTATGAAGCTCTAGAGTTTCTGGTGATGCGGGTTGTACTTCAGTGGAGGGTCTGACTTGTTGGAGATTAATAGCTTGACGTTGCTGTTGAGCATAACTACGACTGGTTAATTCTTTGACAGGTACTTGTACAAAATCTGGATCTCCTAAATATTTGGAGCGATCGGCATAAGCAACTCGCATTGCTTCAGTCAGTAAATGAATAGTATCAGGATTTTTATTGTCCCACTCTTGCAAGTTAGTTTCGCCGACAATATTCAATATTTGCAGTAGATGAACTCCCCCAGATGATGGTGGTGACATGGCACAAATTTCTGCTTCTCGAAACTTGCCACAGATAGGTTGACGCCAAATTGGTGTATAATCTTTTAGGTCTTCTAATGTGATTAAACCTCCATTAGCAGCCATATCATTAGCGATCGCTTGAGCAATTTTGCCTGTATAAAAGCTTTGTGGATTTTTCGCTATGGTTTCTAAGGTTTGAGCTTTATCCTTTTGAATTAGTAAATCTCCTGACTGATATGCTTTTCCATCTTTTGTAAATATTTCTCTTGCTGCGGCATTTTTGTTGATTACTTCTAAACGTCTTTCTAATCTATTCACGAAGCGATCGCTTACTTCAAACCCATTCTTGGCATAACTAATAGCTGGTTGTAATAATTCTGACCAAGGTAATTTCCCATAGTTTTTATGAACAGTATATAACCCCGCAACAGTTCCAGGTACTCCTACTGCTAAATGTCCATCTAAACTTGCTCTTTTTTCAATTTCTCCTTGTGAGTTAAGGTACATATTTTGGGTTGCTGCTTTGGGCGCTCTTTCCCGAAAATCTAATGCTTGAATTTTATACTGTTTCTGAGTTTCAGGATTTTCTGGGGGAATTCCTAATAGCAAGAAACCACCTCCACCAATACCTGCGGAAAATGGTTCTACTACTGAAATTGCGAAGGCAGTCGCAATGGCTGCATCTACTGCATTTCCGCCTTTTTGCAGAACTAATTTTCCTGCTTCACTGGCTAAGGGATGAGCTGATGCTACTATACTTTGTTTACTGCGTTTTAATTCTGCTATGGGTGTTACAGATTTTGGAGAGTTTTGAGTACATCCAAATAGTGAAATGGAAATGGTTAGACAAGTGGATAAGAGTATTTGGCTTTTAGTTTTAAGTAATGAAATTTGAGGCATTTAGCAAGTATATAAAATTTATTTTAATTTATAGCAGAAGGAAGAAGGAAGAAGGAAGAAGACCTTACTAAGACTATCCTCTGGCATGAGATGTTGGACTTTTTGGCCTAAAAGTTAGCTAAAATGTTTAGTGGAATAGGCCCTCTGGTAGAAATTCAGCAGAGCTGTTACGCTGTAAAACAGAGTTTAATATTATTCAATAATTCTGTTCCTGATTCAACAATTAATAATTAATAATTAATAATTACCTTTCTTGAAAATTGATGAGATTTATGAAAAGTTTTTTTTTGATTTATTTATTCTTTAAAAGGGAGCCAACTTTTGTAGTAAGACAATTAATAAAGCTTTTATCTTAAACTAAAAGCAATAGCTGAAGTCCGCAGTTCCTCCCCAGGAGGCTGGCTGATGGCTGATGGCTGACGGCTGAATGCTTACGGAAAATTTAGGTTTTAAGCTTTCCCTTTTAAGGGGATAAAATCGAAAAAATTTATTTTGGTCAATCCCTTATTTTAAGGGTTAATTATTAATTATTCATTATTGAATATCCTCATCAAACAATTCTGTCAATTCTGTATCGAAAGTTTGTAGGATATCATTTAATTCAGCCTCTGGACAATATGTAATTAATACATCAAAAACATCTAGCAACTTAGCGGCAGTTTCTCCCAAAGTTGGACTCATTCCCCAAACATCTTGCACCCAGTCTTGAGGACGTTCCTTGTCAAAAATTAACCGTTCTAATAATTGCTTTGCTTCTTCTTTTGATACAGACATGATTGGATTTTTTAATGAAATTAATCTCAATAATTGTATAGCAGAAGGAAGAAGAAATGGGGAGATGGGGAGATGGGGAGATGGGGATCTCCAAAAATATTTGGTAATGGTTGAAGATGGAACATTTTTTTATACCGAATTAAACGCATTTGATATAAGATATTACTTTTGACTTTTGACTTTTGACTTTTGACTTTAGTGAATGGGGAGATGGGGAGTGTGGGAAGAAATATATATCTTCAAATAACTATTCCCTATTCCCTTTCTCATCTAAATATTAGGTGGTAGATAACTTTTTTTGAGCTACAACCTAACTTAATAATTTTAAATAAATAAAATTTTTGGCATTGGTTATTTGAGGTATGATATATTGTCCGGATAAGAGCGCTAATAAAAACTTTCTCTTCTACTACTCTTTCTTCTTATTTCTTCCCCTCCTGGGAGGGGTTAGGGGTGGGTTTACTCCTAAAGAATTAAGATTAATATCACACGCTAATTCAGCAGCGCCAACTTTTTTAACAATTAACAATTACTACAATATTTATGAATATACCTAATTGGATTACTTTTTCCCGTCTTCTGGGGATACCTTTAATTCTTTATACTCTGAAAACTCCCACTAATCAGAATCTTTGGATATGTTTAGTAATATTTTTAATTGCTTCAGTTACAGATTTTTTAGATGGTTATTTAGCACGAAAACTTAACCAAGTAAGCGATCTAGGTAAATTTTTAGATCCTTTAGCAGATAAATTATTAGTATTAGCACCTTTATTAGGATTAATTGAATTAGGTAAAGTACCAGCTTGGGGAGTATTTTTAATTCTAGGTAGGGAGTTAACTATAGCTGGTTGGCGCGTTAATCAAACGCAAATTTCAGGAGCTAATATTTGGGGAAAATTAAAAACAGTAAGTCAAATTATTGCCATTTCTTTGTTAATTGCTCCCTTACCGGAAGTGTGGTCAATTCCAGCTATAATTATGTTTTGGATAGCTGTGGCTTTAACGATAATTTCAGGAATAATTTATCTATGGCCTCATCAAGAAGTTATTCATTAATGGATAATGGATAATGGATAATGGATAATTACCTTTTCCCAAAAGAGAGAGGATTGATCCTTAAGGAAAAAATTTATTTTTTTCCCCTTAAAATGGGAGGCTTTTAATCTGAATTATTTAATTATTAATTATTAATTATTCGGTAATAGTTGAAGTAGATTTTAGGTAAGAATTTCCTACGGAATGCCCTCGCATTCAGCTTGTTAATGAATGAAGCAAGCATTTGTTTAACTTCTACTACATTTTCAACCCATAAATTATTGAAGTACAACAACAACTAGCTTCCTTTAAAGGTAATGAAGCTGATAGCTGACCGCTCAATGCTTAAGGTTTTAGGTAGTAGGTTTTATATAGAATCCGGTTATATAATATATGTTGACAATTCTATAATTATTTCAATCTCTCCTAATTGATTTTTGTAAGCATTCTAAATTTTTACTTTTGACTTTTAACTTAAAAGTTGAAGTGCTAGGTTTTAGGTAGTAGGTTTTAGGTGGTAGGTTTTATATAAAATCCGGTTATATAATATATGTTGATAATTCTGTAATTACTTCAATCTCTCCTAATTAATTTTTGACTTTTGACTTTTGGCTTTTAACTTTTAACTTTTAACTTAAAAAGACTGTAGCCATGTTAATTTTTGGCTTTTGACTTTTGAATTTTAACTTAAAAAGACTGTAGCCATATTAATTTTTGACTTTTGACTTTTAACTTTTGACTTAAAAATGAGTATATTCACACTTCAATCAGTAAAAAAAGACTTTGGCATTAAAGAAGTTTTAAGAGATGCTAACTTCAGTTTAGATGCCAATGATAAAGTTGGTTTAATTGGTACAAATGGTTCGGGAAAATCAACCCTATTAAAAATGATTGCTGGTTTAGAACCTATAGACGGTGGTCAAATTTTGATTAATCAAAATGCCAGAATTATTTATTTGCCACAACAACCAGATTTAGATGAAAATAATACCGTATTAGAACAAGTTTTTTCTGATAGTGGAGAACAAATGTTACTGGTACGAGAATATGAAGAATTATCGGAAAAATTAGCCCATCACCCTGAAGATAATCGACTAATGGCGCGTTTTTCTGAAGTAACTCATGCCATGGATAATACCAATGCTTGGGAGTTAGAAACTAAGGCAAAAATTATCCTCAGCAAATTAGGAATTCAAGATTTTGATGCCAAAGTTGGTAACTTATCTGGGGGTTATCGTAAACGTATTGCTTTAGCAGCAGCTTTACTTTCTGACCCTGATGTTTTGTTAATGGATGAGCCAACAAACCATCTAGATGCTATGTCTGTAGAATGGTTACAAAGTTACTTAAATAGTTTTTCTGGAGGGATTTTATTAATTACTCACGACCGTTATTTTCTCGACCGAGTTACTAATAAAATTATTGAAATAGACCGAGGGGATCTTTTTACTTATACTGGAAATTATTCCTACTATTTAGAAAAGAAAGCTTTATCTGAAGAATCAGTGGTTAGTTCTCAAGGTAAACATCAAGGGATATTACGCCGGGAATTAGAATGGTTGAAGCGAGGACCAAAAGCTCGTAGCACTAAACAAAAAGCCAGGATTCAACGTATAGAAGAAATGCAAGGAACTGAGTTTAAACAAGCTTTAGGAAAAGTGGATATTTCTACTCCTGGTCGTCGAATTGGTAAAAAAGTTATTGAGTTAGAAAATGTTTGTAAGTCCTACGATAGTAGAACTCTAATTAAAGATTTTACTTATGAATTTATTCCTGAAGATAGAGTCGGAATTATTGGTGGTAATGGGGTGGGAAAATCTACTCTAATGGATATTATTACAGGTAGAGTTAAACCTGATTCTGGCAAAGTAGAAATTGGTGGGACAATACATATAGGATATTTTGACCAACATTCAGAAAATTTGCTGGATGCTATGAATGAAAGTCAACGGGTAATTGATTATATAAAAGATGTGGCAGAGTATGTGGAAACTGCTGATGGTACTCAAATTAGTGCGTCTCAAATGTTGGAAAAATTTCTGTTTCCTGGTAATCAACAATATGCTCCTGTATATAAACTTTCTGGAGGGGAAAAAAGACGATTATTTCTATTGAGAGTATTGATGAGTGCGCCGAATGTTTTGATTTTGGATGAACCTACTAATGATTTAGATGTACAAACTTTGGCAGTTTTAGAAGAGTATTTGCAAGAGTTTAATGGTTGTGTAATTGTTGTTTCTCACGACCGTTATTTTCTTGACAGGACTGTAGATAGAATTTTTGCTTTTGAAGGAGTAGGAAATTTACGACAGTATCCGGGAAATTATTCTCTTTATATAGATTATAAAGAAGTAGAAGCAGCAACAAAAAAAGCTGTGGCAGTTGCAGAAAAGTCTCAGGAAATTTCAGTTAAACCCAAAAAATCAGAAAGGGTTTCTTGGGATAAGAATAGGCAAAGAAAATTATCGTCAAAAGAAAAGCGAGAATATGAGAATTTGGAGAAAAAAATTTCTCAGTTAGAAGCGGAGAAAGCAAAGACTGAAAATGAACTTTATAATGCACCTCCAGGAGAAGTAAGTGAAGTTCAAAAACTCCATGAAAAAGTAGAAAGTTTAGAAAAAGAAATAGATACTGCTACAGAAAGGTGGTTAGAGTTAGCAGAAATAAATTCTTAGATGGAGGGTAAATAATCACACTTATTATTCGTAACATTCTTTGTTTTTTACTGCTAAATCCTCAACCACAACAGTTTGATTTTCTCTGATTAGTTGAGTGGGCGCGCTTATGGGTATAGTCAAATCTTGAATCTTTAATTTTTGCGTGTATCCTAGCTACTTTCAGCCTGGCCTTTTGATAGTTATTAGATCCCTTGGTTTTTCTCTTTAGAGACTTCTGAGCTAACCTCAGTTTTTTGTGTAATTTGTTTAGATTCTTAGGGTTAGCAAATGTGTCTCCATCACTGGTAGTAACTAAACTGGTAATTCCGCGCGTCAATACCTACTTGTTTGGTTACTGGGTTCAGCTTTAAATCTCTAGGGTCATTGACTCTCAGAGATACTGACCATCTACCAGAGGGTTCAAGTTTAACTGTAATCGTACTTGGTACACAGTTTTGTGGCAGTTGCCTACTCCATCGGATAGGTAATGGTTCAGCACATTTAGCGATCTGAGACTTGACCATCTTTCCACTTGAACGCTGATTTTGTAAATTCTGCACTACCACCCGGCGCGCTTTTTTTAAAGTTGGGATATTTGGCACGTCCACTAAAGAAGTTGGTAAAAGCTGTTTGTAGATGTCTTAAGCCTTGCTGTAATGGAACACTGCTAACTTCTGTGAGGAAATCTAAATCTTCCTGTTTTTTCCAGTTCGTCAGCATAGCAGAAGTTTGCTTATACCCTACTCGCTCTTTATTTTCATACCAAGCTTGAGTTCTGGCAGCTAAAGCTTTGTTGTAGATTAGGCGTACACATCCCAAAGTCTTCCGCAACAGGTTTTCCTGTTCTGGGGTAGGATAGAACCTAAATTTGTAAGCTTTTTCAACCATCTACTACTACTGACCGAAAATTTTTCAAACTTTAACATATTATGTGTAAAATCACAACATTGATTGGTTTTCGCGGACGACGCTCCCCTTCGGGAGAGCGCGGGTCTCCAACCAACATTGAGATGAGAGTAAAAACGAATGAATTGAGATGAGAGTAAAAACGAAGCCTTTTTTACAAAGGGAAGCTACTGAATGTGGTGCTGCATCTTTGGGTATTATTCTTAAATATTATGGACGTGAAGTTCCTTTAATGGAGTTGCGCGGTAAATGTGGTGTGAGTCGAGATGGTACTAATGCAGGGCAAATTGTGAGAACGGCAAGGGAATATGGTTTAACAGCTAAGGGTGGAAAAAGTACCGTTGAATTCTTAGAAAATACTGATTTACCTGTGATTATTTTTTGGAAATTTAATCATTTTTTGGTAGTAGAAGGTTTTGATAAAAAATTTGCTTATCTAAATGATCCGGCATTGGGTAGGCGCAAGGTTAGTAAGGAAGAATTTGCGAATTCTTACAGTGGTATTGTTTTGCGGATGGAACCGGGGGAAGAGTTTGTTAAAGGAGGAAAAAAAAGAAATTTTATTGCTTATTTAGCTGTTCGTTTACAAAACTCGAAAAATGCTCTGGTTTTTACTTTTATTGCTGGTTTTTTCCTTAGTTTAATTCGCTTAATTATTCCGGCTTTTAGTTTGGTTTTTGTTGACCAAATTTTAGTGGAGGGTTTGCAAGATTTGCTCCGCCCTTTACTTGTAGGAATGGCAGTAACAACGATTCTACAATTTACTGTTGCTAGGATGCAATATATTTTCTTGCGGAAGCTAATTATTAAACTTTCTATTACGATGAATAGTCAGTTTATGTGGCATCTTTTGCGGTTGCCTATGAAATTTTATGCTCAAAGATTTGCTGGAGATATTAGTTCTCGTGCTGCCTTGAATGACCAAACTGTGCAATTATTGAGTCGGGTGGCAAATACTTTAATTGATGCGATAATGTTGGTTTTTTATGCGGTTTTAATGAGTTTTTATAATGGAGTTTTAGCGGGAATTACTATAGTTTTTGGTTTGATTAATGTAGTAGCGTTATATTGGCTCCGAAAATTTCGGATTGAAGCAAGTTTGAATTTGAGCGAAAAAAAAGGAAAGTTATCTGGTTATCTTTTGGGTAGTTTAGGAGCAATTGAAAGTCTGAAGGCGGGTGGTTTAGAATCTTATGTCTTTGCGCGGATTTTGGGAATATATTCTCAGGTGATGAATGAGGAACAAAAGTTAAATATTCAAACTAAAGCTTTAACTCTTTTACCAACATTTTTAAGCAGTCTTTCTTCTACAATAATTTTGGTTTTGGGGGGGTTAACGGTAATGGCAGGGGAAATGAGTATTGGAATGTTAGTGGCATTTCAAACTGTAGCTTCTGGTTTTTTAAATCCTCTGGGCAAATTAATCAATTTTGGCAGTAGTTTACAAGAGTTGAAAGCAAGTTTGGAACGTCTTGATGATGTTTTAGATCATCCTATTGATGAAGATATTGAAATTACTGAAGCTGTAGAAAGTTCTATTTTTGAAGAAGGAAATAAGCTGGAAAAATCAATTCCTGATGCGGTTAATTATGATGCGGAGCAAGATGCTGATACGGAGCAAGATGCTGATACGGAGCAAGATGCTGGTGCGGAGCAAGATGCTATATTTTCAATTCCATATTCCCTATTAAAAGGTAAGGTTGAACTCAGAGATATTACTTTTGGTTATAATCCTTTGAAACCTCCATTAATCGAAAATTTTAATTTGTTGATTAAGCCTGGTTCAAGAGTTGCTTTGGTGGGAAAAAGTGGGTCTGGAAAGTCAACTATTGCTAATTTGGTTTGTGGTTTATATGAACCGAAATTCGGAGAAGTTTTATTTGATGATGTGAGTCGTCAAAAAATTCCTCGGTCGGTCTTAACAAAGTCTGTGGCAATGGTGGCGCAAGATATATTTTTATTTGAAGGAACGATTCGAGAAAATTTAACTTTATGGAATCCAACTATTAGTAATTCTGCTTTAGTTCAAGCTTGTAAGGATGCAAATATTCACGAATTTATTATGACTTTAACTGGTGGTTATGATGCTAATTTGCTGGAAGGTGGGGTGAATTTATCGGGGGGTCAAAGACAACGTTTGGAAATTTCGAGGGCGTTGGTAAATAATCCTAGAATTTTAATTTTGGATGAAGCAACGAGTAGTTTAGATGCGGAAACTGAAAGAATTATCGATCGTAATTTACGTCGTCGAGGTTGTGCTTGTATTGTTGTCGCACACCGTTTAAGTACGATTCGAGATTGTGATGAAATTCTGGTTTTAAAAGAAGGAAAAGTATTAGAAAGAGGTACTCATCAACAACTTTGGAATGAGGGTGTTTATTATCGTGAATTATTAGAAGTTGAGTCAGGAGTCAGGAGTCAACAGGATTTCAATTCAAAAGTCAAAAGTCAAAAGTCAAAAGTAAGAATTAATCAATTCAAAAGTCAAAAGTATGAATTTATTACAAGTCAAAATTTAAAAGTCATATTGAGTAATTTAGAAAATAAAGGAGAACATTATTTCCTGGAAGGTAATCAACCTCTAATTTTTGAATCTCCACAAATTATCTGGTTAGTAAAATCTGGGGAAGTGGAAATATTTTATTCTCTGGAATCAGCGGGAGAATTAATCGGAAATCGTCATTATTTATTTACAGTTAAACCGGGAGAGTTAATTTTTAATTGCGATGCTCAGACTCAAGGCAAATTATTAGGAATTGCTTTGGATAAAGCTGAATTAGTCCAGATTAATCTTACTAATATAGATTTAACTGAAGATTTGAAGAGTTTGTCTATTCCTCTAGTAGAAAAATGGTTAAACCACCTTTTTATAATTCAAAAGTCAAAATTCAAAAGTCAAAAGGATTTCAATTCAAAAGTCAAAAGTCAAAAGGATTTCAATTCAAAAGTCAAAAGTCAAAAGTCAAAAGTAATAATTAATCAATTGAAAAGTCAAAAGTATGACTCCAGTACAAGTCAAAAAGATGAATTTATTGATCCGCTAACCGGGGAGAGTCGCAGTCGCTTGGCGCTGCTCTCGGGCCCCCTCCCTCCTTGCTTTGCTTGCTCACCTCACTGCGACTCCCAGCGCCGCCGCTGCGGGAAGTCCCCCGCGTTCGCGTCGCGTCGTGGCGGCGGGGGCCCATCCCTTGAATAGTCCAAGCAAGCAAGCTTATCACACCCAGACAAAAAATGTCAAAAATCCTTTCTTTCCTCCTGCTGCTTCGGCTATTCGGGCTAGCTACGACAGGCTAGCTACCCTTGGCACGTTATCGTCGAAAATCTGTTATCTGACACGGGGGACTTCTTTTCCCCGAAAGCGGGTTTAGCCCGACGTAGTGGACTGAAACAGCTAAAATGGGGCATATTGTACGTCAGCCCAAAGTGACTATTGCCAACAAAGCGCGATCGCTAAAAATAGAAATAGGCAGTCAGTCTAGGAGCGATCGCTCCTAGACATATCGTCCAATAGATAGTCACGACTTCGGGTTTCTTTACCGATACCTCGTGGCACGCTTTTCAGTGCCGGATGTGTAAACTTTTCCTAGTGACCAACTTTAGATTTGATAACTGTTAACTAAGGAGACATGGGCAGACCAAAAAGAGAATTCAAAGCAGATTATTCGTACCACATTACGACTCGGTGTATTTTAGTCTTGACAAGGCAGTAGTGGCGCGTCAACCTTGAAAGACAGAAAAACGTCTTGACAAAAAGAGCGATCGCTCCACTTCAAAAAATCTTTACTTACCTCTTGATTGAGCAGATATTCTGGAAAAGTCTCTGGCAAATTTTCGACTATCTATATATAGAAGGAAAATTTTCATCTCTTAGGAAAAACGGCAAAAAGTTGAGGGTCTGGTTGAGGTGATCGCTCCTCTTCAAAAAATATCTACTTGTCTCTAGAAAGAGCAAATATCTGGAAAAGTATCTGGCAAATTTTTGACTATCTATATATAGAAGTGAAATTTTAATTTCCTCAGAAAACTGGCAAAAAGTTGAGAGGATGGTTGAGGCGATCGCTCCACTTCAAAAAATATCTACTTATCTCTAGAAAGAGCAGATATTCTGGAAAAGTCTCCCTCGAAATTTTCGACTATCTATATATAGAAATTTTCATTTCCTCAGAAAAAATAGAAGTTGCTCAAACATCCAATCTCGAAAGACTGAAAAATGTTTTGACAAAAAGAGCGATCGCTCCACAAAGAGAAAATATCTACTTACCTCGCTCAAGAGCAGATATTTTCTGGAAAAGTCTCCCTCGAAATTTTCGACTATCTATATATAGAAGGAAAATTTTCATCTCTAACAAAAACTGGCAAAAAGTTGAGAGGATGGTTGAGGCGATCGCTCCACTTCAAAAAATATCTACTTATCTCTAGAAAGAGCAGATATTCTGGAAAAGTCTCCCTCGAAATTTTCGACTATCTATATATAGAAGGAAAATTTTCATCTTTTAAGAAAACTGGCAAAAAGTTGAGAGGATGGTTGAGGCGATCGCTCCACTTCAAAAAATATCTACTTATCTCTAGAAAGAGCAGATATTCTGGAAAAGTCTCCCTCGAAATTTTCGACTATCTATATATAGAAGGAAAATTTTCATCTTTTAAGAAAACTGGCAAAAAGTTGAGAGGATGGTTGAGGCGATCGCTCCACTTCAAAAAATCTCTAGTTATCTCTAGATAGACTAAATATTCTGGAAAAGTATCTGGCAAATTTTTCACTATCTATATATAAGAGTGGAATTTTCATTTGCTCAGAAAACTGGCAAAAAGTTGGGGGGTAGGCAAGAGGCGATCACTCCACTTCAAAAAATCTCTACTTTCCTCTAAAAAGAGCAGATATTCTGGAAAAGTCTCCCTCGAAATTTTCGACTATCTATATATAAGAGTGAAATTTTCATTTGCTCAGAAAACTGGCAAAAAGTTGGGGGGTAGGCAAGAGGCGATCGCTCCACTTCAAAAAATCTCTACTTTCCTCTAAAAAGAGCAGATATTCTGGAAAAGTCTCCCTCGAAATTTTCGACTATCTATATATAAGAGTGAAATTTTCATCTCTGAAATTTGCTCCGAAACAGTTTATGGAAGGTATAACTACTAAACCAGATTTAGTTAAGATTTTGGGTAATCGTAAAATCTCCTACTGAGATTACTATTAAAGTCAATACTGGAAAATCAAAAATTCTTGCCAAATTAAATCCTTTGTGGTTTGATGGTAAATACTTACCCAGTTTATCCCTTATATATATGTTCCGAAACAGTTTATGAAAGATACAAATACTGAACCAGATAAAGTTGGTACAACAGAAGCAGCTTTTCTTCTAAATATTTCTACTGCTAGACTCAGGTTACTTCTCAGGCAAGGTCGTCTCAAAGGAGCCAAAAAAGTCAAAAGGTTTTGGGTAATTCCTTTAAATCGTCGAGGAATGCCAGAAATTACTCCAGGTCGTCGAGGTCCTCAAGGAACTTGGAATAAAGGATTCCGTACAGGCAATACTTTTATCCATGTGCTACGAAAAGAAATTGACTATAACCGAGACAACGGTACATCTCTTCCAGCAATTTCTGTCAAACAAGGAGGTAAAAACCATCACTGCCACGAAGTAGAAATTCTGGGAAATTGCAAAATTGTCTACCGACCTCATAAACCTAACAAGAGTCAAGCAGGTGGTGCCCGCCTGTGGATTGAGACAGAGCCTGAAGTTGAAATTATTCGCAAATATTTCCGAGATAGGGAACTAGACGAAAATGAACCCCAAGATGCTAGTTAATTTAGAATCTGATTTTTAAATTTAACTAATATTTAAAATAAATATATTAGATAGTGGTGTCGGCTTGTTTCACTTTGAGGCTGGCATTGTAGATTGTTATGCAAGTAATTAGACATCTCCAAAAATTGATAAGATGCCTCTATCATTTGACTTCAGGCTACTTAAAATGTCAAATATAGTTGCGTAATTTTATGACAGAATAGGTAATTAATTTTGCATAGGTACTTATTACTCGACTTGTTATAAAAAACCCCTTACTGCTCCTAAGTAATAATCAGGATTTTGAGTTTTATAACGAAGCATTCCAGTAGTGGACTGACACACCTTAAATGGTGCATTAGATTTAATTCAAAAGTCAAAAGTCAAAAGTCAAAAGTAAGAATTTTCAAGTTAAAAACTAATGCACAGTTTTAGCTGTGTCAGTCTAGTAGGGTGCGTTACGCTCCACTTCGTTCCACTAACGCACCATTTTTGAATTTTGACTTGAAAGGAGATTTGCCAAATAGAGCCACAAAAATGGTAGTAGAATGGGCATAAATGTATCAAACAGAATTATGACAAGTGTGGAATACCCAAGAATTTAGAAAATTACCACCATTTTATAAAATTATCAAATAAAATTTATGCTCTATCCTAAAATAAAATCAGCTCAAGTAGTCGATAACTACACCTTATTAGTACATTTCTCTAATCACCAGACAAGAAAGTATAATATTCAAAAATTACTAGATAAAGCAATGTTCTTTCCACTAAAAAACTTTGCTTTCTTCAAAAATTTTCAAATTGATCCATCAGGAAGTGGAATTACTTGGAATGATGAAATTGACATAAGTGAGTATGAAATCTGGATTAATGGTACAGAACAATAGTTGCATTACATATATTCTTTGAAGTCTAGCAAAGGCTCATCAAAATCATCACTAATAGAAATACGATCGCGATCGCTACCAAATAAAGGAGGTCTTTTAGTTTGGGTTTGAGCAGATATTAATTTTACCATTGGTTGGTGATTTTTAGTAATAATAATTTCCTTTCCTTCAGCAGCCATATTTTCAATTCAAAAGTCAAAAGTCAAAAGTCAAAAATAAGAATTTCAAGTTAAAAGTCAAAAGTCATAAATTTTAAGTCAAAAGCCATGTTAAGTCAGAAGTCAAAAGTCAAAGGCAATGAACTTGAGCCAGGAAAAATCCTTATTTTAGCAATTATCAGAATGGAAGATGAATTAAGCTATTTATTAGGAATAGCTTAATTCTAACATAACAAGGAGCCAAAGTCCATGTCCTACAGTGAATTTAAAACCATAGCTGAAGTGAGCGATCGCTTTGACTTGACAGTAGACGAATCAAAAAATTTATTTGCTAACATTGCTCCTGTAAAAGTAAGCGAATTTCTGCAACAAATCTTAGAACGAAATATTCCCCTGGCAAGTGCTATCAATACAGAAAAAGCCCGTTCTGAACTGTTAATTGCCCCTACCCTATTGGAAATTCGACATATCTATAAAAATGAGGTAGGTTTTTTTTCTGGTTCAGAATTCAATATCGATTCTGAGTTAGGATTAAACGGTTATTGTGACTTTATTTTAACAGCTTCAAGAGAAATTTATGAAATATGCCGTCCAGTGTTGACATTAGTTGAAGCCAAGAATGAAAATATTAAAGGAGGTTTACCCCAGTGCATGGCTGAAATGATTGCTGCTCAAAAATTTAACTTGAGAGAAAATATCAATTTGCCCATTTATGGAGCTGTAACAACAGGGATAATCTGGCAATTTCTAATCTTAGAAGGTAATCTCCTCTGTATCGATCTGCGTGAATACTATATCAGAGACACCGACAAACTTTTGGCTATTTTATCTCATCCGTTTCAGGAATATCTCGGCCATCAATAAAGTCAAAAGTCAAAAATATTCAATTCAAAAGTCAAAAGTCAAAAGTCAAAAGTAAGAATTTTTAAGTTAAAAGTCATGTAAATTCAAAAGTAAGAATTTTTAAGTTAAAAGTAATAAGTTAATTGTTCAGCTTTTTTTTGCTAGTGACTATTGATTGAGCTAGAATTTTAATGAGTTGTTCGCATTCGTCTAAAAGCTTGGCTATTCTTTCAGATTCTATCATATCAGTTTGAATAAGTAATCTTAACCAATATCTGGTTTCCCTTGCTTCTTTGAGAGATATTTCTTGCTTACTAATAAAATCTTTAGTACTCTGAGCTGACTGTGATTCTTCTAGATTAGCTCCAATTGATGTCCCAGACTTAAATAATTGATTAGCTAGTAATCTGGGTGTTCCTGGTTGCTGGTCTAAAAGATTACAAAGTTTGGTAATTCTAACTGCAAATTCAAAAGCTCTCTCTGTAATAGGTATATAATTTTTCATTTGAGTTTGACTTTTAACTTGATAATTTTAACTTTTAGCTTAAATAATTCTTACTGTTGACTTTTGAATTGAAATGCTTTTTAACTTTTAACTTGAAAATTCTTACTTTTGAATTTTGACTTGACATGACTTTTGAATTTTGACTTAATAATTCTTACTTTTGAATTTTGACTTTTGAATTTTGACTTGACATGGCTTTTGACTTCTGACTTCAAACTTCTGACTTCTAAATCCCAGTCCACTCCCTTAAAATTGGCAAAACAAATGTAATAGGCGCTCTTTCTTCGACTCTTACTCGTGCTGTTATAGTAGTACCCGCAGTTAATTTTTGTTGAGGTCCTTTACTTGAAGACCATTGATAACCACTAAAGGTATTATCATCTTGTTTAAGTTGAACATAAGCTTCAATTTGCCCCCCACTTTCCCCAATAACATTCTCTACAATTTCTGGATTTCCTACCACAAAACTTGCACCTTCTTTAGTCACAGGAAAATTAGAAATAGAAGTAATATTCCCAATAATTCCGCCAAATCTTTCCCGTTTTACAGTATCGGGAGTAATATGAATTTCCATATCAGACTTAATCCGTTTGCCATCTTTAACAGGGAAATAACTAACCGCTACTAATTCAGATGTAGACTTTCCTTGAACATTAATTTTACCCAGAGCAGTACCAGGATTTACATATTGTCCGACAGTGCTTTTAATTTCCAAAATACATCCATCTATCGGACTCAGAATTTTACTATTATCAGCCACCTGTTTTTCTAGTTGAGCAATTTCTCGGTTAACTTCTGCTATTTGATTTTTCCGACTATTAGCTGCTTCTAAATTTTCTTGTTCCAAACGTTTTCTCTGGGTATCTAAATCCCGTAAATCTACCTTTAATTGCGCAATGGTATTCTGATTTTCCAAATACTTTTCCATAGCTTCCGTTTCTTGCAATTTAATTTGCTGCAACTGCACCTTTATCTCATTAATTTGATTCAGATTATCCAGAAATTGTTTAGAATTTTCAGTCGTTTGTGAATCTAACGCCTGTAGTTCAGTTTCAATTTCTCTAATAGTATTAATATTATCCAAATATCTCTGGTTAGTTTCTACTTCTTCCAACTCTAAATCCTTAATTTTATCCTCAATTTCGCTAATATTACTGAAATTTTGTAAATATTTTTCAGTAGTTTCTGCTTCCTGTACTTCTACTTGTTTTAATTCAGTTTCAAATTGAGCAATAGACTGTAAATTTTGCCGAAAATCTTGTTCTGTTTGTAATAAATTATCTTGAGCAATAGCACCCTCATCAAATAATTCTTGGCGCTCTGTTAGTCTCTTTTGAAAAACAGGAACTAACTCTTGAGCATCTTTCAAACGTTGCTGTAAACTTTCTCGTTGTTGTTGCAATGCCAATTCATTTTTCTCCCGCAAAACAGGAGTTAAATTTTTAGCATTTTCTAACCTTTGCTGAAGAGTAACTTTTTGTTCAGCGATAACTTGTAATTTTTTATCCCTCAACTCAGGAGTTAATTTTTGAGCATCTCGCAAACGTTTTTCTAAACTTGTTCGTTGTTGGTTAATTTCCTGTAATTTTTCCTCTTTTAATGTAGGAGTAAAAGCTTGCATATCCTGTAAACGTTGCTCCAAAGTCTGACGTTGTTCACCCAGTGCTTTTAAAGTATTATTTTGTAGAGTAGGAGTAAGATTTTGAGTATCTTGTAAACGTTGTCTTAAACTTTCAGCTTTGCTTGTTATACCATCTATTTCTAATTGAGTCCGTTGACTTTCTAACTGTTGAGTATCTACCGCTTGAGTTTGGAGAAGAATTAGCTTTTGCTGTTGTAACTCTAACTGTTTTTTGAGCTGAGATGGATCGATAGTTGCCAGTACATCATCTTTTTTTACACAGTCTCCATCTCTAATTTTCAGAGATTCTAAATTACCTTGAATTGCTGATTGAAATTCTACTACTTGTCGGGGTCGAATTAATGCTCCTTTCCCAGTTACAGTAATAGGTATTTTGCCAAAAATACTCCATGAGATACCAACTAATACTAGACCGCCGAATATAGCAAAAGATAGCCAGTCTTTGACAGTAACTACTTGTATTAATTGGTCAAATTCTTCTGGGGAAGATATCTGTTCCCGTGACTCTTGAGAAAAGATATGGCGTTTTGGGGAGTCAGTCATTTCAGTTATTAGTTAAGGGAGTAGGGAATAGTCATACCGTTTCACGGAAGTTAGAAGTCAAAAATCAGAAGTCAGAAGTGAAAGTCTATAAACTTAAAGTAATGGTTATACACTAATTTCAGCTTATTCTTTCACAGAAGTATAATTGTGACATCTTTAAAGTGAATTGGTATCAGTTTAGTAGGTTGGGTTAAGCGTATCTAGCAACCCAACAGGTATAACTTTACACTAGATTTTATATAATACCAATTCCCAAAAATAATACTATACTTCATCAAGGCTTCAGTTATTAAGTAATAATAATGGTTCAGTAATGTTTGTAACGATTATAGACATTAAACCAAGATATATTTTGCCTTTGAAGAATTGATGACACGCTCTACAATAATTGATTTGATTTTTGAGGAATTGGAAATGTCTTTTGAGGAAAAGATAAAAGATATAAGTTAGGTAATAATAGCGTACGCCTAAATTTTTAGAGATGCGCTTAGGGATTCTATAAAACCACCGTAAGCATTCAGCTATTAGCAGTCAGCTTTTCCTGCGGAATGCGGAGCAAACAGCAACAAGACTTTCTCTTTAAGAATAGTGTTGAAATTAACAACTGACTTTAAGGTCAAGGGAACCAATTTTTGTAGTAAGACAATTAATAAAGCTTTGATCGTAAACTAAAACCAATAGCTGATAGCTGATGGCTGACAGCTGAATGCTTACAAACCACCTAAAACCTATCACCTAAATTCTTAATTTGAGCTGCTTCTAAAATCAAACGTTGTTCCGCACGAGCGATTGAATTATAAGTTTTATCTACAGCATCAACATTAACAGAAATGGAAGTAATACCCCACCTGATTAAATTATCTATTATTTCTGGATATAAAGCAGGAGCATCACCACAAATAGAACAAGGAATACCAGAATTTTTTGCCTGAGAAATTAATTGTTGAATGGCTCTCATTACTGCTGGTTGACGAGTATCAAAAGCACTTGCCATTTGTTCTTCTTCTCGGTCTAAACCTAACAATAATTGAGTTAAATCATTAGTGCCAATAGCAATACCCCGAACGCCAGCTTTAACATATTCAGATAGCAAGAATAAAACTGATGGTACTTCTGCCATAATCCAAATTTGGAAATGATTGGATTGATTTTTCCATTTAGTTTGAATGCGACTCTGACAAAATTGAAATTCTTCTACAGAACGTACAAATGGTAAGATTAAATGAACGTTAGTATAACCCAATTCATATACTTGAGATAAAATATCTATTTCTAAATCTAGTAAATTTGGTTCTAGCATATAACTAAATGTACCATGTCGTCCTAGTATAGAATTAGAATAATTAATCCAATAATTATGAAAATTTGCTTCGGTCTCGTTATATTGATTTCCAGAAGAATTAGTTATAAATTCTTCTGGAATTTTAGTAAATACCTTTTCCCCATCGCTAGAGTTAAATAATGCTAAATCAAGAGAACGATAAAAGACTGGTTTTGGAGTAAAAGCTGCAGCAAATTGACTAAGTTTATTCACCATTAGACCGACTAATTCTGATTGACGGCCTTGTTGTATCCACCATAAAGGATGATGATTTTCTAACAGTTCAATAGCCATTAACTCCGACCGTAATAATCCTACTCCATCTATCAGCGAATCTGGAACTTTTTTAATTGAATTAATTTGACTGAGATTAACGAACAATTTAGTTCCTATTGGCGGTAAATTTTGATTTTTATGAGAATTTTCTACTACTGGTATCTCAAGTTTATGAGGGTCATAATTATCTTCTTTTGCCAGATATATTGCCCCATTATTACCATCAATTAATAAATGGTCACCTGTTTTAATTATATTGGTAGAATTAGTCGCTCCTACAATAGCAGGAATCCCAATTTCTCTCGCTAAAATTGCAGCATGACTTGTGATACCGCCCTGTTCAGAAATAATTCCAGAAACTTTTTTCAGTAATGGTAAATAACTCGGAATAATTACAGGCACGACTAAAATTGCTCTGTCAGGAAATTCTTCTACTTCTGGAGGAATATTTTTAATAACTATAGCTTTAGCTGTTACTTTTCCTGATGATGCTACTATGCCTTTGACTATGGGATTTTCAGTATTATAAATAGATATTGATTGTTCTTCTTTTGCTGATTTTGGCAATTTTGCCAAATTTTGCTCGTCTTGTGGAAATCTTTCAAAATCTGTAATTAATAGTTCAACTTTTGCATCATTAGACCTTTGGAAAAAACTCCATTTTACTCCAAAATTAGTATCGATATTATTGGCTATATTCTGAGTTAATCTAATTAATGATTGTAATTGCTTTTCCTCTAAAACGAATTCTTTTTGTAGTTTTTCTGGCAATAAAAAAATTTGCAGTGCTGCTAAAGTTTTGGGAACAGGAATCTGAGTACGATAATTTCCTTGCCATGTATCTGTATCGCTAACTTTAATAGTTCTTGCATCAAGGTTATAAGCGATAATTTTATTACCTAACTTCTTGTTTTCTACGCTGCAATTTTCAGCAGAAATGATATAAGAATCAGGGATAATTTGCCCAAGTTCAATAGATACTCCTAAACCATGAGTTGCTTGAATTTCCCAACTATTAGTAAAAACTTGAATATTTCCCGAAGCGATCGCTGACTGTACGGGTTGTACTATAACTACTGGTTGAAGTTGTGGAATTTCAACTTGTTGATTATGCCAATATAATAAACTTTTAGCATTAAATATTTCTGCCCAAGCTTGTTTAATTCCTGGGACAAATTCTTCCGGTATAGCTTGACAAATTATTGGTTCTAATATGCCTACAGTTTTTAGGTGAGGAGACGCTAAGACAAGCTGAAAAATTAATACTTCGGCATTGAGATTTTTAATCGCAGACTCTAGAGATAAAAATAAGTCTGATGGTAAATCAGTAGATGCAATATTGTAGTTAATTGATTGAGAAATTTGTTGTAATTGATGATAGTTATTGACATTAAAATGCAAGGCATAATTGGGGAAGTCAACTAATAATGGGTCAGACCAATCAATACATTGTAAAAATTGCCAAAAACTATTTGCCGGAATGACAAAACCAGAAACAATTGGATAACCTTGCTCCATGAGATGAGCTAAATAAAAAGCTCTTTCTCCCACTGTTTTCCCGTCTGAGGATTTAATTTTATCTAGCCAGTAAAACTTATGCACAAAACTATTGATTTGCTGACATCAAATGTTAAAAGTAATAGTAGTCTCTAGATTTACCTAGTTGCTCAGTATCCAACATCTTTTTACCAAATCATTTAATTCTATCAGTAAATAATTTTGTATCAGAGTAATAGTAAATTATTAACAGATAAACATAAGAAACTATAGCAATCAGGAATCAGATGTGATAATTGAGGTGTTCCTTTAAAGCATAGAATATAGTTATTCTTTATGTCTTCATTTCTGCCATATTTCCTATTCCCTATTCCCTAAAACAAAAGTCTACAATATCTCACAACTAAAATTATATTGCTATATTTAATATTTTAGACTTTTTAAAGGTTTTCACAATGATTAAATTTCTCTGGAAAAAAATACTTAAACCATTTCTGAATATATTTCTTAAGTATAACTGTCCTCTTTGTCAGAGACCAGCAGACAGAGAGTTCTGTAAATATTGCGAAAGACAAGTTTGGCAATGTCAATTTCCTCATGGAGGACAAACATTTCCCGGAAAAATTCCAGTATTTATCTGGGGCGAGTATAAAGATAGTCTCAAACGAGCGATCGCTGCGATGAAGTATCAGGATAACCCACAGATAGCAAGACCTTTGGGATATTGGTTAGCGGATGGGTGGTTAAATTCTCCAGTTTCCAAAAAGCAAGTACGGACAACAACTCTTGACAAAATAGTAGTTGTACCCATTCCGATGCACAAAAAGAAGCTGAAAGAGCGAGGTTTTAATCAAGCGGAATTATTGGCAAAAAGCTTTTGTGAATTGACTGGTTTGCAGTTACGGCGAAATGGCCTGGAAAGAGTGAAGCAGACCCAAGCATTATTTGGTTTGTCCAGGGGAGAGAGGTTGAAAACGGTTAAGGATGCTTTTACTGTAGGGAAAGATTTCCGCAGGAGTCGTCCCCGTAGTTTAGTGTTGTTAGTAGATGATATTTATACAACAGGTGCAACGGTGAATTCTGCAATTAAGGTTTTGCAGAAAGCAGGTATTAAAGTTGTAGGAGTTTTAGCGATCGCGACTACGAGAAAACCAAGTCCTCATATCGTTTCACTAAAGTCAAAAGTCAAAATTCAAAAATCATAAGTCAGAAGTTAAAAGTCAGAAGTGATATTTTAGGTACTTAAAACTTTTACTCTACAGTAATTTCAGCTTATTATTTGACTTCATTTGACTTCATCAGTTACCAACTATTGGTGACATTTTTTAAGTGAATTGGTATCAGAAACCACGGTTATAGCGCTACGCGCAAGTCAAAAGTCAGAAGCTAGAAGTTATCCCTGACTAACTTTGAGCATTTATAAATGTCTGCACCCTATTTGCGTAGTGCTATAAAAAGTCAGAAAGTGGTGAAAAAACCTAGTCCCCAAAATCAGGAATGAGGTTAAATATAGGGAGTGGTTTGAGTTAAGTTAGGTTGGAAATATTATGTTTATATTTACTAAGGAGGAGTTAGGAGGGAAGAAGAAGGAAGAGGAGAAGAAAGTTTTTTCTCACTAATTAAATGGACATAATATTAAACCTCGTTCTTAATGGTAAAGTCTTAAATCTTTGTAGTTCATTTACCTAAAATTTGTTGTATATTAAATAGATTTTTGTTCTCCATTCTGGCCTTCTCTACCTTTAGAAAATATTTTAGTAATATTGGTAGATATAGTGTTTCTCAAGTTACTGAGGTAAAAAAGTCTTAAATCTTTGTAGTTAATTTACCTAAAATTTGCTGTATATTAAATAGATTTTTGTTATCCATTCTGGTCTTCTCTACCTTTAGAAAATATTTTAGTGATATTGGTAGATATAGTGTTTCTCAAGTTACTGAGGTAAAGTTGTTTTTATTCTGTTCCCCTATTCCCTACTCCCTATTCCCTATTCCCTATTCCCTTTTTCATAATTAGCTATGCTCAGAAAAGTAGACCGGAATATTTGGGTTGCCGAGCAACCTTTAAGATTTTTGGGGTTAGATGTTGGTACAAGAATGACTGTAATTAGTTTAAAAAATGACAGCTAGTTCGTCATTTCTCCAATTAAAATTGACAATAAAATCATTGAGCAATTTAGAGAGATTGGAAATGTCAAGCATATTACTGCTCCAAATCTTTTTCACCATCTATTTTTATCTAACTTGAAAAATATTTATCCTCAAGCACAAATTTATGCTGTTTCAGGTTTGAAGAACAAAAGACCGGATATTTCTATCGATAAAATATTAGATGATGATGAATAATATTTTGGTAGTAAGCTCGAATATTTCTTATTTGCAGGACTGAATACTTTTCTTCTGAATGGAGTATCGCCTTTACATGAGTATGTTTTTTTTCACCGTGAAAGTCAAAGATTGATTGTGACATATATTGTATTTAACTTTGATGAAAGCTTTCCATTTACAACAAAGTTAGTATTTAAAATTATGGGAGGATATAAACAACTTAAACCATCATTTTTAGAAAGGTTGGGTACTAAAGAAAAAGAAAAAGTTAGACAATCAGTTCAGAAGATTTTGCAATGGGATTTTAGAAGGGTTATTATGGCTCATGGCACTATTGTAGAGGATGATGTAAAGCAAAAATTCAAGAAAGGATATGAGTGTTTTTTAGAGAAAAATTTTTGACAATAAATAGGTAACTAACGAACCTTTTAGGGAGGTCGCACCGTTGTTATCTGCTGTAGTAAATATTTAGATAAATATTCTTGATATAAATATAGGAATCCTAAATTGGTTGTGAAAATTTTTATAATAGTTAATTTGAACTGAAAACTTTTAAAACTCTCTAGGTTGTCAATCCGAAGATTCCCCTACCTGACTCCTAACTGCCATCAAAATATTATAATTTAAATAGGATTGTTTATAGTCAAGATTTACGCAAAGACACAATCTTATAGCAATTTATCTAAAAACAATTATCTAAATCAAAAAATTAGAATTAATATTTAAAGTGATTTGAATCACTTTTGATATGTAGAAGAATAGGACATCAACATTTTCCAATTTTATTTCCTGTTATCGAGTCTAATATAATAGGTTTCTCATGCAAAGATTAATAATTATTGAAGAAGGAATAAGGCGTTTAATTATCTAGGAAATAAAGAAAAAGTAAATGGGGATAGTCTTATACAAATTCCTAAAAATGTGGTGGTGCATAGTAATGGTAAAAGTTAGGGGGAGCGATAATTTTTTTCACGACTTATATCCCACTCTTATTCAGAAATTATTTCTCCCTGCTCCCTACTCCCTACTCCCTCTTTTCTGGAGATATCTATTACCTCTCCTCAAAACGAATAGGACTGACGAAAAGGATTTTTTTGATTTATTTATGATTTTAAAGAAGATGCTTTAAATCTTAATTATTCAGTCAGTGTAAACTATAACAATTTGTGCCTCTAATAATTACTCCTCTACCTTTTGTTATAGTACCAATCCGATGAAAATTTGTGAATTTGAATGTCGATTTGCTTCTCCCACAAAGACTTTGTTGCTGTCCTGATTTTTCACAATAGTATAACCAGGGAAAATCTGTTAATTTTGTAGGATTTTCCTCATTTTTACCAAATTATAAAATTTTAATAATACCAATAACTGTGCCAAAATTCTCTATTACAATAAAACAGTTATTATCTTCTTAAACTGACAGAGGTATTGATCAATATGTAAGCATTTCCTGCGGAATGCTGCGCAAATGGCTATTAGCGATCAGCTCTTAGCTTTTTAATGAATGAATGAAGCAAGCATTTGCTTAACTTCTACTACATTTTTAAACAAAGAATTGAAGAATAAGACAATGAGCTTAAATTGTTCACTAAAGGTCATTTCAGTTATCAGTACCTCTGCAATAAGGAGGCAAGAAAATGCGGAATTTTCTTTTCTCTTGGTCGATTAGATATAGCGAGGAAACCTGCTCTTATCAGAGCCGCTCCGACTGTTACTGCTCAAGTTCCTAAAAGACAAGAAAGTATCTTAGAAGAAATTCAAAGAACTGGAGTAATGAAAGTAGCAATGAGAAGAGACGCTACTCCTTTTGGTTATGTAAATAATACCGGAGAATGGGCTGGTTATTGTGAAGATATAATTGATGTTTTTGCTCAAAAAATTGCTCAAGAATTGAAAATTTCTACTGGAGTTAAAGTAATAAAAATTCCATCGAATCTAGAAAATCGTTTTCAGTTAGTTCAGAATGGTAATGTACATTTAGAATGCGGTCCAAATACTATTAGAGATGATGTGAGAAATGTGGCTTTTTCTAATCCTTTCTTTGTCACAGGAACTAATTTTTTAGTTGCTAAAGATACAGAAATAAATCCTAACAGTAATTTAGCAGGAGTTCAAACAGGTGTCTTGAAAAATACCACTACAGAAAAATTTATTCAAACACAATATCCTGAAACTGAAGCCATTTATTTTGAAGGTAATACAGGGGTGAATCAAATTGTGTGAATCATAAAAAGTAAATGAGTAGTAAAATTCAGCCTAATTTTTTCATAAAACGTCGCATAAAAACTAAAAAAATGAGCAAAACCACTACCCAACGTTTTTGCAACCCCCCCTTAGCACCCTGAAAATTAGTACCTTGCAGAATTGCCTCTCGAAAATTAGTACCTCGAATATCTGCCCCACTAAAATTTGCTCCAGACAAATCTTTCCTTTTTTCTCCTTTTTTCCCTTTAAAAGACAGACCCCGAAGATTAACTCCTGGAAAATCTCGTCTACCTTCTTTATATTGCTGCAATATTTCACGGGCCTTCATATTGATATCTCCCTAAGATTAGGAATTTAGTGGCAAGTGGGTAGATGCGCCAAAATTTTTTCCTAGTCTAACCTATTATATTGTGGGAGATATTCTAGGTTTTGTGCTGGCCTTTCTAGTTGAGAAGTTCAAAGTTAGGACTCAGCACCTTCTGACTTTCTCTAAAATCTAAAAACTAAGACGTTGTAGTTATAATGGAAAGCCAATTAAAATAGAGTCGGGCGATCGCTATATTCTGAGTTTGTCTGAAAGGAAAACTAAGACGTTGTAGTTTTCGTACCAGGAAAGATTGAACTTAGAATCAACAAAAATATTGCCCTATATTCTGAGTCTGTCTCAAACCAAAAACTAAGACGTTATAGTTTTTCCACTACCGAAAGACCGAAAGACCGAATCAACCAAAATATTGCCTTATATTCTGAGTTTGTCTCAAACCAAAAACTAAGACGTTATAGTTTTTCCACTACCGAAAGACCGAAAGACCGAATCAACCAAAATATTGCTCTATATTCTGAGTATGTCTCAAACCAAAAACTAAGACGTTGTAGTTTTTCCCACTACCGAAAGACCGAAAGACCGAATCAACAAAAATATTGCTCTATATTCTGAGTATGTCTCAAACCAAAAACTAAGACGTTGTAGTTTTTCCCACTACCGAAAGACCGAAAGACCGAATCAACAAAAATATTGCTCTATATTCTGAGTATGTCTCAAACCAAAAACTAAGACGTTGTAGTTTTTCCCACTACCGAAAGACTGAAAGACCGAATCAACAAAAATATTGCCCTATATTCTGAGTATGTCTCAAACCAAAAACTAAGACGTTGTAGTTTTTCCCACTACCGAAAGACTGAAAGACCGAATCAACAAAAATATTGCCCTATATTCTGAGTATGTCTCAAACCAAAAACTAAGACGTTGTAGTTTTTCCCACTACCGAAAGACTGAAAGACCGAATCAACAAAAATATTGCCCTATATTCTGAGTATGTCTCAAACCAAAAACTAAGACGTTATAGTTTTACAGACCAGGAAAGACCGAAGTTGGAATCAACAAAAATATTGCTCTATATTCTGAGTATGTCTCAAACCAAAAACTAAGCTGAAAAAGTGCAAGGTTTTTGGCTGTTGTAGGCTCAAAATACTAATATAGCAATGAGCGCTGGTATATTTACAAATTGCAGGAGGGGCCAAATAGCTAAAAGTCTTATATTATAAGCAATTTATTCCCCTCCTGGGAGGGGGAGGGGCGAGGGGTGGGTTGCCTGTTGCCTGCTGCCTGTTGCCTGTTGCCTATTGCCTGTTACCTTGCCCTATAAAACTATTGAGTGGCCCAAAACTTTGCTAAATTGAAAATTGAGATAATATTTCTCTTATATCCCCCTATATTTAGCTGCTGAAAATGTACACTCACTCCAATCAATTGCAAGTAGTTTTACCTAGCTTAAAAGAAGCAGGAATTACTCAACGAATAGCCTTGGGACATATATACAAAATCAAATTCCTGAATAACGATTTATTAATAATCTGCGCCAGTGGTGGTACAAGCTTATACGATATCAATAATTGGCAACGACTGTGGGATATCGACTCCCCGGCAAAATGTGGCACAATAAGTCACGATGGTACAACACTAGCATTAGGTTGGGGTCAAAAAATTTATATTTGGGATTTACGGCAAAGGCAACTTTTACGAGAACTGCAAATACAAACTGATGATGATATAACAATAACTTGTATTGCCATTAGTTCTCAAGGTCAGTTTCTTGCCTGTGGAGATAATAAAGGTACTGTCAGATTTTGGAATTTAGCATCGACAACAGAAACTCCAACGATGGAATTATCTTATCCTGAAGAAGAATTAGAAGTAGTGAGTATCGCGATCGCTGCCGATGGTAAATTTCTAGCAGCTACATTTATAGATATAGGTGATGTTATAGTCTGGGAAATAGCATCCGCAACTCAAGTAAAAATCATGGCAGGGGAAACAGACTTTCCCTCTAATTTTGTCTTTTCAAGTCCAGACGGCAAATTAATAGTTTGCGGGAGTAATGATTTACAAATATGGGATATGGTAGCAGGAACCGAGTCAAAATTTCTCGACTCATGGCATAACAATGCTGCTATTAGTTCTGACAGTCGCCTCCTAGCTGCTGATAATCAAATCTGGGAGTTGGCATCGCAAAGAAACATAGTCACATTACCCGGTCATCCTAATTACATTGGTAGTATTGCCTTTAGTCCTAATAATGCATTATTTGCTGCTGGCAGTTATGACCTAGTAGATATTTCAGAAATTCCATCGGGAAAAACGATGACAGTTCTGGAAACCCAAACAAATTTTTTAATCAAAAAAGTTGCTTTGACTTCTGATGGAAAATTTCTGGCAGTTGTCAGTCGTAATCAAGTCCAATTATGGAATATCCTGTCTGGAGAAAAGGTCAAAACAATAGTCTCAGATATGGAGTGGGTACAAACAGTTGCATCTAATTCGGATGATTATTGTTTTGTATTTGGCAGTAGTCTGATTTCTGATGGCAACTTTAATCAGATTTGCTTGTGGGGAAATCAATCAGAAACCTATATTCAGATACCACGAAATAGTTGCCCGAAAATTATTGCTATCAGTCCAGACCTAAAATTAGTAGTGTTTGTCAATTCAGAACATCATCTAAGTTTATGGGAAATTGCATCAAAGCAAGTAGTCAAAAGTTTTTTGGGACATACAGACTATATTCAAAGTGTTGTTTTTAGTTCTGACGGTAAGTTTATGGTCTCTGGTAGCGATGATGGTACTGTGAGGTTATGGGATATTGCTTCTGAGACAGAAATCAAGATTTTGGAGAGTCGCGTTAATTGCATAGGTAATGTTGCGTTCAGTAACGATGGTCAGTTTCTAAGCTTTAGTAGTTGTGAGCAAGTGCATTTATGGAATATGGTATCTCAGGATAAAGTTACAGTTTTAGAAGGATATGACAACTCAGTAGAGAGTGTTGCAATTAGTCCTGATAGTAGGTTTTTAGCTGCTGGAGATAGGGATGGTATTGTCAAGTTATGGGATACAAAATCAGCTACAGAAATTAAGGTATTGGCTGGACATACAGATACTGTGAATGATATTGCTTTTAGTCCAGACAGTAAATTGATTGCGACTGGGAGTGAGGATGGAACAGTGAGATTATGGCAAATTTAGAAGATATAGCAGAAGGAAGAAGGCGTTTGGTTATCTAGGAGAGAGGGGAGAAGAGACGTTGCATAATTGCGGGATGATAATCACATTTGCACGTATCTGAAAATGTTGATAGATCAAAACAAATTTTTTGACACATATCAAAATCATCCTATGATGATGCAATGCCCAATTTTAATCTAAACTAAAATAAATTCTGACTTTAAACCTAAATGATAAGTAAGCTGTCTAATTTCTTGCTCGTATATAGGATTCATAATAATAATTATTTCTGGTTGATAATCTTTTAAAAATTCTGGAGAAACAATCTTTTGACCAGCTCCACCAATATACATTCCTTGTTTGCGAGAATTTAGGTCTACAACATATTCAATATCATTATATTTTTTAAATAAAGTTAAAAAAGTTACACCTTTTGAACCAGCACCCCAAACTACTACTTTTTGATGTTTTTTAGTTATTTCATCAAATTTTTGTTGCCATTTGTTAATTAATTGATTAAAAAGATGATTAAATTTAACAGCTCCATCACCAATATTTTCCACCTCAGAAATTATTTTACTTTCTTCCTTTGCACTTGTTGTAGCAGGAACAGCTCCCAAGCATAAAAATTGCCCCTCAAAAGTTTCATAAACATCTTTCTTTTTTCTTATTACTTCTTGCTTCTTCTTTCTTCCCTCCTGACTCGGTCCTCCTGACTCCTCCGTCGTTTATTTATCAGTATTCAACCGGACATGATATAACCTCATATTTTGGCACAGTTATAGTTGAATTTATACTCAGCAGCAGTGAGCAAGTCTTTTTGAGCACTATAGCGCTGCGCGCAGGCAACAGGCAACAGCTCCGGAAGGCAATAGGGGGAATAAAAATCTGTTTGCGCAAGCATTCCGTAGGAATCATATAAGACTTTTAGCTATTGGACACCTCCTGTAATTTGTAACCCACATTCCGCACGACAAACATACTACAGTACCTTTTTCCACGAAGATGGTGGAACACAGATTCTAATATTAAGAATTATAGTCAATAGTTAATGTAGTATGTATTTATACTTAAACCTTGCTCGT
>NZ_JAAHGM010000073.1:0-33328 GCF_010692625.1 Okeania sp. SIO2C2 | reverse complement strand
TAATATTTCTGAGGCTCTCACTCTTGAAGGTGAACTGAATAAACTAGCCGCCAATATTTCCATTGGTCGAAACATGGCAGGAGTTCACTACTTCACCGACTATTACGATAGCGTTCGCATGGGCGAGAAAATTGCCATTGGTATTCTTGAAGAACAGGCATTGACTTATCCTACAGATCCCTTTGTCTTGTCTGTACCAACCTTTGATGGCGACGTTGTGAGAATTGGTCGGCGATAAACGTTGGGTATAGAGGTGACAAGGTGACTCTCAAAACAGTCTATTTTATGGTCTGATTTGATTGTAGGATAAACAGAAACAGAAGGAGGCGATCGCTTTCAAGCAAAAGTTGATCGCTTCCTTCTTCTAACAAGAGCGATTGTTTTTTAACTTCCTCTGATCTAAGCAATACCATAGCCTTTGTTGGCTAACCCTGAATTTCCAGACGATTGGATACCTCATCAAAATAATCCGCAAGATTATGGTGGGATTAATGTAATTGTAGGTCATCCTTAACTTCCTCATCACAACATCTCGCCAACTCCGTAACTTTTAACAACACCTCTGCTTTTAATTAGCAACATCAAAAATGGTGCGTTACACTCCACTTGGTTCAGCTAACGCACCCTACTGGACTAATTAGCCACGGCGAATCGCTTTCCCCAAAGTGACTCGCTTTTTTTTCCTTGCACAGCTACATTTTTTCAACTACCACCACAGGAATTAAACTCTTTTCCAAAACAGCTTGAGAAACCGACCCAACTAACACATTATCCCATAAACGATGCCCCCTTTTCCCAATAACTATTTCTGCCACTTGATACTGTTGTGCAACAGAAACTATTTCCTCGGATACCACACCCGCAACAGTGACAAACCGATACCGAATATCTGCCAAAAGTTGCCCTGTTTGCTGTCATAGTTGCGCAATACTTTCTGCATCCTCAGACTGAATAACGTGCAACACCACAACTTCACCATCACAACGCCTCGCAAACTCCGCAACTTTTAACAACACATCCACAGCAAGGGGTGAAGTATCAACGGCAGCTAACAAAACAATACGACGAGCGATATAGCTGCCGCTAGGCTACGCCAACGCTACTTTTGTGGGATAGACTTCTCCCTAGTCAGTATGGACAGTAAAGAAAAGGAGTGTTGGTAGTAGCGATCGCCCTTGATGGAGATCGTTTATTTTATGGCCAAGTTTGATTGTGGGATAGAAAGGAGGAAGAGGGGCGATAGCTTCAGATCAAGTCCGGTTAAATGTGTATAGATAGTAAGGTATTCGGCAACAGTGAACAGGAGTAGCTTTGATCTAAAATCCGGATAATTAGTGTATGAAAAACTTTGTACTTTCTAATCTTACTCTTTCCCTTATGCATAGCTGCTTTCTGCCCTCTGCTTTCCTTCCGCAGATACCATAGGTTTTTAACCTGATTCTATATGAGAGTTTGACAGGAGAAACAAAGTTTTAGTGTGGTCAATTAATCCGACTTGATATCATTCCAGAATAGAGGGATTGCGGTCGTACTAAACCACAACCCAAAATTCAAAGTGATCGCCAAGCAGTCTGGTATTCTAGACTAATTAAGAGAACGAATTTATTTTGCTGCAAGGGGGATGGGAGCTAATTGAGTTCTACGTTTCCAGAAGGGTAAATCTAGCCACCGTTTTTCCAGCGCGTAATACCTATGTCTAATGCTCAAATAATTCTCAAAATTAAGTTTGACTCGCTCCTGGTATTGTTTGAGCAGTCTATCTTCATTGTTAATCAAATATTTGACTACAGCAACAGCAGCATCGCATCCACAAGTTATTGCGTGTCCTACACCCATAGAAGAAAGGGGATCGAAAGCAATAGCAGCATCTCCGATCGCTATCCAGTTTTCCCCCACGGCGCGATCGAGAACATGAGAGTGAGCGGGTTTTACACTCAGGGGATAAACTAATTGTCCTCCCCGAACCCGTTCTTTGGTATGGGTAGCTTTGGATAATAGTTCTACCCACTGCTTTTGCTTGTGGAGTTTGCCCTGTCGCATAATATCAATATCTGTCATCAAGACCGCGATCAAAGTCCCATTGGGCAGCCACGCGGAGTACCACCATCCTTCAGGAATTGACTCAATGAGAACTTCTTCTGTTTTTGAGCGTTCGCGAAGCGCCTCTGCTCTTAGCAGAGCATCGCCTTCAAAATCAAGAATAGCACTAATTCCGACCAGGGTATCGCAGGCGAGAGATTTTGCCCCTAGTCGCTTGGAAATTCTGGCTTGTCTGCCTGTGGCATCCACCAAATAACGGGTTTCTAGCTCGGAAGACTCTCCAGAATTATCTTTGAGGAAAAGTCTCCATCCTCCTCCTTCTAATTGCTCTCCTTCAGCGCATTTTGTTTCCAGGTAAAGTTGACCGTCTTGACGAACTAATTGTTCGGCTAACATGACATCAAATTCTGTGCGGTCTAGGAGATAACCTTCCCCGATTTGATTGATTATCGAGGGGCGAGCGTGGAGTTCAGAATTTCCCCAGACGGCAGCAACGTTGTAAACGGGGGTGTGATTGTCTGCGAGAAAAGGTTCTTTCACTTGCAGGTAGTCTAGCAAAGGGAGCAAGCTTGCGGATACGTGTTCTCCTGTACGGATGTTATCGTATGCTGTTTGTTCGATTACGGCAACGGTCAGTTTTGAATATAGACAAATTGTTAGAGCTAAAGCGGTTCCGCTGGGTCCACCACCAATAATGGCAACGTCAACACTGGAAGTTTGTGACATTTTATCCTCTTTAATTTTCAATTCCTAATCTGGAAGCGAATCGCCACTTTTTGGGCGATTCGGCAAAAGTAGACTCTCCCGGATCATCTTATATGGGATGAGATAGGGGGAGAGAAGGGAAACTAATTAAAAGCGAATTCTTCTTCCAGAGCGAGGAACTTCTCCCGGTTTGCGGACGACATTAATTTTCCGGAAGTTCTCTACATCTTGGAGAGATTTACGCAAAGATTCTTTGACTTGGCTAATATCTTTTCCTTGTGCTGCACCAGCAAGTTGCGAGATTTGATTTTTCAGTTTTCCACCTTCATCAATAATTGCATTGATATTGGAAACTGTGAAAGAACCTTTTTGAGCAGATTCCATGGCTTTTTCTAGATTCTCGAAGGATTGTATTCGTTCCTTTAGGAGAGCTATACGCGGTCTTTGGCGGTGTTCTAGTGACTTGAAATTAGTTACCACCAATTCCACTTCTGCCTCTCCATCTTCATAGGACAACTTTTTGTATTCAAAGTCGTCATAATTCCGTTCTGTTTCCACAAAATAGGGGAATAATTCGGAAGACTTTAATCCGGTAGTTCCAATATCCTCGGATTTCCCTTTGTTGCGGATAAAGCCTAAACTTGCCCAACCGCCGTTCACCATTTGTGAGTAGCTGTTGATTCCTCGTGCGAAGTTCATTTGCAAGCCTGCCATTTCTGCATAGAAAGAGTCTTTCTGTATCTGTATCGCCGCATCTTGAGATGACATTACATTCAAACCGTTAATGACGTTCCAAGGAGCTTGAGGTGGCCACCAGTAGCTAAAGTAAGTTGGTCGTTTCGGGACTCCATCAACTTTGTTAGTATCTGGATCGGTATAGTTAACTAGCTGAATTGAGCAGTTATAGAAGTCAGCTTGCCAAGGAATTGCCATGCGCTTCGTTAAATCGCCTGGTTCACAGCTTGCGTTAGCGTCTTCAGTTTCATCGCGATTGGTGCTGAGTTGACCAGATACTTCTGCGTGTTTAATCTGCAGTTGGCAAAGAGAATTGTCATCTGTGACGATATTGTTGCCATATATATTTATTATATAACCGGATTCTATATAATCCCAGGGTAATTGAAAAATAAAACTACATTTTTTCAACTACCACCACTTATTATAGTTGGGGGTGGGGAGTGTGGGAAGTGTGGGAAAGGTGGGGAGATTGAAGTAATTATAGAGTTATCAACCTATATTATATAATCGGATTTTATATAATCCCAGGGCAATTGAAAAATAAAACTACATTTTTTCAACAATCACCACAGGAATTAAACTATTTTCCAAAACTGCTTGAGAAACCGACCCAACTAACACATTATCCCATAAACGATGCCCTCTTTTTCCCATAACTATTTCCGCTACTCCATACTCTTGTGCAACAGAAACTATTTCCTCTGATACCACACCCGCAACAGTTATAAACCGATACCGAATATCTGCCAAAAGTTGCTTTGTTTGCTGTTGCAGTTGCTCGATATTTTCTGCATCCTCAGACTGCATAACGTGCAACACCATAACCTCCCCATCACAACGTCTCGCTAACTCGGCAACTTTTAACAACACATCCACAGCAAGGGGTGAGGTATCAACCGCAGCTAACAAAACAATACGACGAGTGATCGCTACTTTTGTCGGATCGACTTCTCCCTTGCGTAATAGTTTGGGTGCAAAGGTAGGTATTGCCCAAGCTCCCAAAGGTGCTGTGACTAATATGGATAAGGCAGCGATCGCTAATATTGTTTCTCCACCTTCAATACCTGCTGCTAAAGGAATAGCGCCAATAGCTGCTTGCACCGTTGCTTTAGCAGAATTTCCGGGCAGCAAAAATAGACGTTCTTGCCAGTTCCAGTTACTGCCTAAAGTCGAGAGGTACCAACCGAACATCCGCCCAACCAAAGTACCGACAGCTAAAATTAACAACCCTACCAACAAGACATTTTCCAGCACTTGCAAAGGGATACTAGCACCGAGTAATACAAACAAAATTATTTGCGCCACCACCCACAAAGTATCAAAACTATTTCGCAACCGTCGCGCCAGAGGTGCATCAAATTCAATGACAAAAAACCCTGTTGCCATGACTGCTAAATAGCCAGAAAATATGGGAAATTTTTCTGCTAAGACGACTAACAATAGAGCGAAACTCGCTGCAACTAAAGTATCCTGGGTGGCATTTTGAGTCCAATTTTGTTTGACTAAGAGCAATACTAATATTCGCGCCGTCAGCAACCCGGTGATAACTCCGAGAATAATTTGTAAAATTACTGGAAATGGTAATAGTTGTAATGCACTTAGTGTTATGCCACCAGGTAAAGTTATGCCAGTAGTTGTTCCCTGGGATAAAAATGCCAGCAAGAGGCTAAAAATCAATAATAGCAAAACATCTGACAAAGCACTACCTGTCAAAATAGCATCAGGAATACCTTTAGCTACACCCCAACCCAAACTTTTGAGGCGCAACATTCCGGGAACAATAACTGCCGGGGACTCCGCACCGATAATACAACCTAATAATAATCCGGTGGCAAAGTCAAACTGAAGCAACCACATAGCTGCTAGGGCGATGATAATAGCTTCACAGGTTGCGGGGAGGAAACCTAACCGGACTGCTACACTTCCCTGTTGTGCTAATTTTTCTCTGTCTAAACCTAACCCAGCTTTCATTAAAATAATTGTTACGGCGATCGTGCGCAGGGAGTCAGCTGCTTGCAAAATGCTAGAGTCGATGGTATTGCTAATTTGAGGACCTAATAATATTCCCACTAATACCATTCCGACCAGTGGTGGTGCTTTTAACCTAAAGGCAATTTCGCCGACAAAAAAGCCAATTAATAATATCAATATAATACTTTCTAACATAATTCAATAATTAACAATTAATATAATAGTAGGTTGGGTTAAGCGCCAGCGCAACCCAACACAAAATTGGTATTTGTTGGGTTTCCTTAAGGTCAACCCAATCTACAAAGGGAAGTCAAAATTCCAAACTCAAAATTCCAAAGTAATATTTGTAGGGTGAAAAATTAGCCTTGCATAAATACGGGATGATTTTAATACTTTTGTGGAATATATATCTTGCCCGTTCCTGATATTTTCAGGTGGGAAGGATGCCGTTCCCACTTATATTCATTCCACCCCTGAGCAATGCCAAAAAACTGAAGTCAAAATTCCAAACTCAAAATTCCAAAGTAATATTTGTAGGGTGAAAAATTAGCCTTGCATAAATACGGGATGATTTTAATACTTTTGTGGAATATATATCTTGCCCGTTCCTGATATTTTCAGGTGGGAAGGATGCCGTTCCCACTTATATTCATTCCACCCCTGAGCAATGCCAAAAAACTGAAGTCAAAATTCCAAACTCAAAATTCCAAAGTAATATTTGTAGGGTGAAAAATTAGCCTTGCATAAATACGGGATGATTTTAATACTTTTGTGGAATATATATCTTGCCCGTTCCTGATATTTTCAGGTGAGAAGGATGCCGTTCCCACTTATATTCATTCCACCCCTGAGCAATGCCAAAAATTTGATGCTACAGTATTTGTTGGGTTTCCTTAACGTCAAACCAACCTACAAAATGCTATAAAATCATCAATTAAAAAATGACCAAAATGTGCTTTATTGACTTATTTGCTGGTATTGGTGGAATGAGATTAGGTTTTGAACAAGCTGCCGAATATTTAAACATTGAAACTGAATGTGTATTAAGTAGTGAAATAAATCCCGACGCTGGTTTAGTTTATGAAAAAAAATTTGCTGAATTTTCTTTAGGAGATATCCGCAAAATTGAAAAGTTACCACCATATCAAATATTATTAGCAGGATTTCCTTGTAAATCTTTTTCTTCTGCTGGAAAAAAAGCCGGATTTGTGGATACTAGAGGTACGCTTTTTTTTGAGATTACCAGATTAATAGATACATATAAACCCCAAGCTTTTATATTTGAAAATGTTCGTGGTTTGCTGACTAATGATCAAGGTAGAACAATTGAAACTATTAAATATGAAATTCAAAGCAGAGGCTACAGTTTTGACATATTTTTATTGAATAGCGCGATTTTTGATTTACCCCAAAATCGTCTCCGAGTTTATATATTGGGAGTTTTAGATAGTACGCCAAAATTTAATTTAATTTCTGACCTTAGTCCGAAAGATTCTCATTCTTATCATCCCCAACAATTATCTTTATTTTATCCTCTGAAAAAATCTATAACTGTGGCGGATATTTTGGAAGATAATCCAGAGGAAAAATATAATTGTTCGGAAAGATTTGTGGCAGAATTAAAACAGAGATTAAAAGGAGATTTAAGTAAATTACATGGCATGAGATTAATTGATTATCGGGGTGGAAATTCGATTCATTCTTGGGAGTTAGGATTGAGGGGTAAATGTAGTGTTGAAGAAATAGAATTAATGAACTGTTTGATTTTGAAACGGAGAAATAGTCAATTTGGTAAACATCAAGATGGTAAATTGTTGAGCAATGAGCAAATAGCTAGTTTTTTTACTAATCCTCAGTTAGAAAAATTGCTCAATTCTTTAGTTAGTAAAATTTATCTGCAAATAGTTGAGTCAAAATATAAACCAGTAGCAGGTAATTTTTCTTTTGAAGTCTACAAGTTTTTAGACCCGGATAAAATTGCTGTAACTTTAGTGGCAAGTGATGCCAATATATTAGGTATTTATCATCAAAATAGAGTTAGGAAAATTACTCCTAGGGAAGCAGCAAGATTACAAGGTTTTCCTGATGATTTTATTTTTGATTTAGGGAATAGGGAACAGGGAACAGGGAACAGGGAGGAATAATTGATAATTTATGGATAATAATTGATTTTATTTTTGATTTAGGGAATAGGGAACAGGGAACAGGGAACAGGGAACAGGGAGGAATAATTGATAATTTATGGATAATAATTGATTTTATTTTTGATTTTTGGAGATTTATATTGAACATAAATTAAAAAGATGATAAATTAGAAAAGTTAAATGATAAAAAAAGGATAAAAAGAATGGAAAATTCCCTAGAATCAAAAGAACAACAATTAGCAGTAATAGAAGCAAATGCTGAAAAAATAGCAGCGATCGCCCATCAAGGATATCAACTTCTTTCCGAAAAAGGCACGGTAATAATTTTTAGACAGTTAGAAGAAAATAGTACCGTTTTAGCAGACTGGCAAGTTAAGTTTAAACCGATGAGTCAAATAGGAACAATGATTAGTGATTGGCAACAAGCTGGTTTAGGAAATTTGATTGATAATTATAATCCAAAAGTTGCTGTGGTCTGTACTTTTTTATATCCAAATGGCAGTCATACCAGTTATCATTTTCAGATGGAATAAGCAATAATTTATTAGTTTTTATGAAAAACAAGTTATTGATTTAAAGCTATTAACTATTACCATTTTTCGGAGATTTATAAAATAGAGTTGTCGCTAAATAGATAGAAAAAATCGCTCAAATTAAGACACAGTAGTAATTCCATACGTTTTGCACTGGAAATTGCTAAAATCCTTACATGATAAGGGTTTAGCAGTTTTTTATAGTTATAAAGCGACAAGTCTAATATATATAGCAGATTGCAGATATATGAGGTACAAATATTAATGATCTTTGTAGTGCGGGTATCTTGCCCGCAACAGATGTACCTCACTGATATGAAAGATGCTGTATATAGGAATATAGGATAAGAAAAAATCTATAAAAGATTGATGATTTGACAAAAAAAATTAAAGCAAGCTATTTGTGTACTTTATTAATAGTTTGGAATTAAACTAACTCCTGATATCAAGTCTCATTAATTAGACGTAGGGTGCATCTCATATTTATTTGCAAAAATTATTAATGTCGTAGGTTGGTTTGAGGCACGCTCTTCGGAGCTTATCCGTAGGATAAACCCAACAAATAGATGTTATTAACGTTGCAATTGTTGGGTTCCCTAACGTCAACCCAACCTACGAAGATCAAAAGTGAGATGTGCTCTTAGACATAATAAAAATGTTCTTCTCAATTATCTTGAAACCAATATTTTGTAATTCATAATGTAATACAAAAAGATACATTAATCGCGACCGGAATTTCAGCCCATAATTTCAGTTTTTTGTTGATGGATTTCAAGTAATTTTGAGCCTGAGTAACTGTATCAAATCCAGTTTTTTCAACTGTTTTACTAGCTTTAATGCTATCTTTTTTTCTCGATTATCTACTCCTAATTTTTGTTAATTAGGGTTTGCTGATTAAAGATAAAAGCATTGATATATAAAGGTTTTAGCCTTTTTTAGTTAAAAAAAGTCCAAGCTTTTAGGTCGTAATGGTTCAAAAAATTAGTATTTTAGGCGCATAGTTGCGCAGAAAAATCAAGGGACTATTCTTCCTACTAACTCCTCTATAATTCCCATTTCTCCTGTCTCCTGTCTCCTGTCTCCTGACTCCTACCCTCACCCATAAGACTTTTTCAGCAAACCCTAATTATTTCCACAATTCCTATCTCGTCAATTAGTCCTGCTACTATTCCTAAGTGGTCGAGATTTTGAACTGTTATTTCTTCAATTAAAGACCCTTTTTTATTTAAATAGTAAATAACTTAGCGAGGAGTCAGAACTCAGGAATCAAAACTCAGGAGGGAAGAAAGAAAGAAGGAACAAAAGTAAAGATAATTTCAGTATTTATTCGGTACTATTTGAACTTTTCTTTCCCTTCTGACTTCTGTCCTCTGCCTTCCTTGTATAAGTATTCAACCAGACATAATATTACTCTCAGTTTCAATCTGTCGCACCACAGTCAACGCTGAATAAGACACTCCTGCCGTACCCTCTCCTGGATGAGTTGAATCTCCTACCAACCATAAATCCTGAATGGGAGTACGATTGGCAAATCCAAAAGGTCCGAAAGTTGAAAGACGCTGACCGACACCACCGACAACACCTTCATCTCGTGCCGTAAATTTAACAAAAGTACGAGGTGTAGCCGCTTCTTGATGAACTATTGTTTCTGGTTTTAAATAAAAATATTCACTCAAACGAGCGATCGCCTCCTCTGCATATTGCTGCTTCAACCCCTGATAATCTTTGCAATGTCTCCAAATTTGAGTATCGGTAAAACTTGAAGCTGTAATTGTTGCTTTACCTGTGGGAGCGCGACCGTCTCCCGGATGACTCACTGATACAAACAAAGAATTATTTTCTCCAATGGGACCGTCATAATTGTAGAAAAACTGCAAATGAGGCGGACAGTTTGGTGGAATAGCACTTTCATCTACTCCCAAATAAACCACAAATGCACCCGATGGTGAGGGGAGTTTATTCACTCGGCGTTTGTAACCGGGTATTGGGTGAGAGGTCTGATTTTCATCTTTCACTAACTTTACTAAGTTTTGCACGGTGACATTAGCCACAATATGGTCGGCAGTTTCTACCCAAGTTTCTCCAGTTTTTTGATTTTTGACTCTGACACCAGTAGCTTTACCCTTATCTATATATATCTGTTCCACAGTATGACCCATCAAGAGTTGTCCTCCGTCTCTTTCTAAAGCTGTAACCAGGCGATCGCTTAATACCTGCATACTTCCCTCAAGATGATACAAACCTTGGGGAGCTTGGGAAACAGCTAAAGCGGTAGCAGCATAAAGTAGAGCTGTTTCTTCTGTACCTACTTGAGAGTAAAGTTTCAGTTGTAAATCCAGAAATGTTTTCAACCGTAGATTATCATTCAATCCATACAACCGTAGTGCATCCGCCACCGTCATCAAAGTAAATGGCACTGTAATCAAAGTATCCAGGCGTACTGCTTTTGCTAACTGCCACATATCCCAGATATTGCGCGGTGGTAAAACTGGGTCTCGCCCTTGAAACTTCCAACTTGCCTTAAATAATTTTGTCATTAGTTGCCAAAATGGTTCGCTACCGGGAAACTGAGAAAGTCTCTCTTGTTGCCATTTTTTGGGGTCGCGCCAAACATTAATAGGTTGAGTTTCTCCTGGTAAAAATACGGCACAGGCAGGGTCGCAGTTGGTGGCGTTCGGAATGTCGATTTCCAACTCAGAGAAAATCCGGTGATGAATACCACCAGTTTCTAAACCTGCTACTTGAGTAGCACCAACATCAAAAGTGAAACCGCGTCGTTTAAAAGTAGAAGCGCAACCACCAGGAACGATCGCTTGGTCGAATATGTGGACTTGATAGCCTCTATGGGCCAGTAATGCTCCTGTTGTTAGGCCACCAACACCTGCGCCACATACCACAATTTTTGATTTTTGTATAGTATTTTTAGAGAACATAGAATTTATCTTAATATTTCTTAATTAAATATTAATATAATCTATCATTTGATCGGCTTTTTGGGCAAGGCCAGAACAGAACAAGGAGAAAATGTCTATAAAAAATTAGGCATGATTTTTATGTTAATTGTTATTTATCATTTTCTTTGTGGGTTGAATACCCCACCGTCAACGGGGGTGTTCAAAATTACTTGGGGGAGCGTAGACGCGGAGCGGCAGGTCGTTGACTATCCCCATGTAATTTTCCTCCTGTCTCCAGTATAGCTGTCTCCAGTATAGCTGTCTCCTTCTTCAAACCTCTTTCAAAGTATTGCTAGTTCAAGTGTAGACAAAAATGTGCAACTCCGTATTCAAGCGGACATGATATGATCCGAATAATATGATAGGGAAATATTTTTCCCACTGTTCCCTGTTCCCTGTTCCCTGCCTGCTATATAATTTTGTCAAATCATCAATTTACTGGTGAGACTCTAACTATATTTAATTTTGTTACGTTATTCAAGATATCTGGTGCTGCAGTTCTAGGAATACAAACAACATTACCAGCGCGCATTTTCTCAAGGCGATCGCCTACCACAGAAATAAGCTGACTAACTCTCCAACGCACTATCTCTCCATACATAGGAATAATCTCGATTTCATCTCCCACTTCTACAGACTCAACCAGTTGCAAAACTATATTTTCTGGTGTTGTCTCCATCACAATACCAAGATATTCGTGAGTACCCCTACTACTTTCCAACTGCTTATATACAGAATCATTTCCTGCAGGAGTTTCCAATGAAGCAGAAGAATAGTCACGGTGAGGCACAGATTCTAATTCACCACTAATCTGATTGACTAACTTTGGAGTCAACCTCCCTTCTGCATAAGCATCGATCGCTTGACGATAAGCTCTACAAGTCATCGCTACATAAAACGATGATTTCATTCGCCCCTCTATTTTCAGAGAACAAATTTGATGCTCAAAAAACGCTCCTACTTGATGAATACCCCACAAATCTTTAGAAGACATAAACGTTACTGGTCGATCGTCTGTTTTTGCCTCCAACTGATAGGGAAAACGACATGACTGAATACATCCACCACGATTAGAATCTCGACCTGCAGTAAAATTGGAGATTGTACAATTACCAGAAAAAGCCATACACATAGCACCGTGAATAAACATCTCCACATCAATACCAGTTTGTCTACGAATCAACCCACCCTCTGCCACACTGACTTCTCGCCCCACAATTAAACGCTTCACAGCAAATTCTTTCCACATTTGCCCTGCATAAGAATTAAGACAAGACGCTTGAGTCGAGAGATGAATGTCAAGATTAGAACTATTTTTCACTACTCGCAAAACCCCTAAGTCAGAAACAATCACACCATCTACACCAATAGATTCCAGAAATTGACAATATTCTGCTAATCCCTCAAAGTCATCATCGTGGAGAAAAGCGTTCAGAGTCAGATAAACTTTAGCATTATTTTGGTGGGCAAAATTTACTCCGTATTCTAAGTCATAGTCAGAAAAATTATCTGCTCGCGCCCGTAAACCGTATTTTTGCCCTCCCACATAAACAGCATCCGCGCCATAGGTAACAGCAACTTTTAGACGTTCGAGATTTTTAGCAGGAGCTAACAATTCTGGTTTCCACATATTATATATATAGTGATTAACTTAAATATTTTAGCTTGATCGCTCAACTATGGTTTGAAGAATCAGAATCAACACTATAATTAAAATATAGAGGTTTTGCGGAAATTTTGAACGAACAAAAAACGATAGTGAAACAGCTCGAAACCAAAACCCATCAAGAAATTTTTTCTCCCGATAGTGACTGCCAACCAATAGCAGATAATACAGTTCAATTTCGCTGGATAATGGTCATCTACCATAATCTAGTGTCTAATTGTATCAGTTAATCTACAGGAATTACGCAGTACCGCTACATATAGTGTATTATTTGCTCATTATTCCTGATGTAACCACTATTATTGGTGCCGTTGCGTAAGTCCTGATCTATTTAGGGTTTGCGCTCATAAAGTCTTTTTGCTGGGGTAGGAGACAGGAGACAGGAGACAGGAGACAGGAGAAATGGGAATTTAGAGGAGATAGGAGCTAAGTTTTGTAAGAATGATTTTTCTGCCCAACTATGAGCCTAAAATACGCTCCTTTTTGAGCGTGAAGAGCTGAAAACCAGGCACTTTTTAAAGGCCCCAAAAAGGCTAAAACCTTTATCTGTAAATACTTTTAGATTTAATCAGCAAGCCCTATTTATTAGAGGAATGAAAAAAGCCTAAACTCACCTAAACTCAAACGAAGTCAACTCAAAAATAATATTACTAATTTTTGCAGCTAGACACTAGCTTCGTAAAATCCTGAAATCTTTGTGGCTGACGTTGGTAAATATAAAGATGAATTGAATGCACCAAGAGCTATGGATCGGATAACTGTACTTTTGGATTTTTCACACCGAAAATGGCTTTAAACCCAGTATTAGCAGGAAAAATACCTTAAGTGGCTTAAAATAGCTGAAACCTAGATATATCAAGAAAACGACTGATTTAATGTAAAAATTTTGCTGTATCAGGTTTTGACCTTATTTTTAACCTATTTTTTCCTAAAGTCCAGATAAAATCTCTAAGTACTATAAAGTTGGAGTTTAATTTTCTATGCAATGTCCAGAGTGTCTTATATCAAATCCGGTTAAACAGTTATAGATTGGTTAACTCAGGAGGAGTCAGGAGTCAAGAGTCAGCAGGAGAAAGAATCACAAAGATTTAGTAGTTATGACAATTGGAGATTTTTTTTATGTCCAATTCCCCCGGATTTGATATTAGCAAACATATCCGTAAAAATGGCCATCGAAGACATAAGCAAAACTGCATTTGTGTCTAATGTGGTTACCAGTTTGTTGATTTTTATAATTCACCTGGATATAGTCAGGATATTAAAGCTCCAAATCTCTAGATCTGCTCAAGCATTCCCTCAGACTTTTAATTCATTATCTCAAGTTCGGCGATCTAGCTATGTAAACTATGGCTCCACGACCACAGTTGTACCCACCTGTACTTTTTCAAATAAAGCAATCACATCTTCATTCCGCATCCGCACACAACCGTGAGATGCAGCATATCCAATGGATTCTACAGTGGGAGTACCATGAAACCCAATGGTATCTTTTCCATCTGTCCAAAAACCAATCCACCTCAATCCTAAAGCAGTATTTGGCCCTGCTGGCATTACCTCACCCGTCCAGGGGTTTTGCCATTGCGGATTTTCCACCAGTTGAATAACTTCAAATTTACCTGTTGGTGTTTCCCAACCTGGTTTACCCACTGCTACAGGATAACTAGCTATTTCCTGTTCTCCTTCATACACATATACTCGTCGTTCTCCTAAGCGAAGTACCACCTGGGTTAACTTTTCTACTTCTATTCTTTCTATTCCCAAATATTTTTGAAAGTCTTTAACAGCACGTTTCAGGTTTGGCATTAAGCCACCAAATGATGGATTAACTGATTCTCTTTCTGTTAGTAAATATTTTTGGAGGCCTTTAACAGGAGGTTGTCGCTTTGGCATCAAATCATCAAATGCTAAATTAGCTTCCTTCTGTGTTTGCTGATTATTATTAGTTGTCTCAGTCGTATAAATAGAAGCTATAGATAACTTTTGACCAAATAATATAATAATTGCTGTAGTTAAGAAGATTGCTGTTAAATTATATGCTCCCTTGTTGATTTTGAGCATCGGACTAAGCCATTTATTTGTGGTAGATTCGATCATTTTTAACTCCTCAAAATTAATGATATAGATATTATCAGAAACTAATATTATTAGTAGCTTAATTTATCAATAAACTCTGCTCATATTCTGTTAAGGTTCGACTATGACAGTTGTACCAATTGCTACTTTTTCAAATAGGGCTAGTACATCTTGATTTAACATTCTAACACAACCATGAGAAGCAGCTTGTCCTACTGTTTCTTCGTCGGGTGTTCCATGAAAACCTATATAGTTTGTGCCATCTGTCCAAAAACCAATCCATCTTTCCCCTAAAGGATTTTCTGGACCTGGTGGTATTATTTCTCCAGTAAAAGGATGTTTCCAGGATGGATTTGGAATTTTTTGCATGACTTTATATGTACCTGAAGGAGTCTCCCATCCTTCTCTACCAATAGCAATGGGATAGCTGGTTTTTAATTGCTCGTCTTGATATATATAGACACGGCGATCGCTTAATTTTATGACTAAATAAATATTTTCATTTTGCTGAATATAAAGTTCTTTTAGTATTTTTTTTGTAATCGGTGATTTTGATTTTATTGGAGACTGAATTTCTATTAAGTCTGTAGCATTAGTTGAAGCTTCTTGATTTTCAACAGGAGTTGAAGCATTAGCTTTTCGTTGTAAATAGTTCCAGCTAATGACTATACTTATGCTTAAGAGTATTAACAGATGAAAACCACTAAAAATATTGTGTTTTTGACTACTATTGCTCCATCTAGATAAAGATTTTTTTCTGACTTTTTCATTCATTTAGTCAATCCTTAACTACTGAAAATATGCTGGTTTTTGATTATACAGTAGTTTTTATGATTAGTAGACCACAGTAGAGAGGTTTTATGGAATCTCCCTACAATGGTTTTGGTGCGCGACTATGTGGTTCATCCATTTAAAAATCGCTGTAATATCATGTCCGGTTGAATACTTATAAATAAACGACGGAGTCCTCAGGAGGACTGAGTCAGGAGTCAGGAGGGAAGAAGAAAGAGGAGGAAAAGGAGAAAGTTTTTTTGTTCTATCGCTCATTATCCGGACATGATATAACTGCAAATCCACTACAGCGTTATAGCATATATAGCAGAAAGAAGAAGGCGTTTAGTTATCTACAACAGAAGGAAGGAGGAAAAATCTGGCGTTGTCTGAGTTTTCAGCTTTTGATATGTCAAATACATTGGAGTCAGGAGGACTGAGTCAGGAGTCAGGAGGGAAGAAGAAAGAGGAGGAAAAGGAGAAAGTTTTTTTGTTCTATCGCTCATTATCCGGACATGATATAACTGCAAATCCACTACAGCGTTATAGCATATATAGCAGAAAGAAGAAGGCGTTTAGTTATCTACAACAGAAGGAAGGAGGAAAAATCTGGCGTTGTCTGAGTTTTCAGCTTTTGATATGTCAAATACATTAATAAGCTGGAAAAACCTACCTTCTCCCTTTAATGGTAAATCTCTTGCCTCATAAAAAAGCTGGTTGTTTGGTTCCGATGATTTATTGCTATTGCGCAATAGTTATGTAAACAAATAAGGCAACTTTTAGGGAAGTTGCCATAAATAAATCAAAATTGAATTAACAATTTTCTGCTAATAGTTATAGTTGAGGGAAATGTTACAGAGATCCTATATTTGCCAAACCAAGAATTACACCTGCACCTAAAATGTGACCAAAGCTAGTAGTTGCTAAAACACCAGCTACACCAAAACCACCGAAAAAGTTAGATCCAGGCATTGCAGGTCCAACGCTAGGATATTTAACTGTAAACTTAGCGAAGGCGATCGCTACAATATTACAAATAATCATAATTAAAGCAATTTTGGGACTCCAACTAAAAGTATTAGGGCCAACTGCGAGTAAAGTTGAGTAAAGCATTTTTTCTTTTCCTTAATTATATGTAGTCAATCAAAAACCTAAGTGGCATCTTTATACCAGAAAATACAATTATTTTCTCTTCTAGAGTAACTTAGTAATAATTCTTTACAAATCCAGCTTTAGATTTAAGAGGACTCTTACAGAAATTGGGAGTAGGAAACAGTGGAAGGTATCAATAGAGTTTTTGTGATGAAAAAAAATGACTATAGACGTTTCAAAATTTATGGGGTAAACCATAAGCTAGGTGATTTTATTTTATCTGGTTAATTATTGATGAAAAATATTTAAAAGTTAATAAATAGGTGATTTTATTTTTAATAAAAATATAATTAGGGTTTGCGCTCATAAAGTCTTTTTGCTGGGGTAGGAGACAGGAGACAGGAGACAGGAGACAGGAGAAATGGGAATGAGCGAGGAGATAGGAGCGGGCGTTTTGTAAGAATGATTTTTCTGCCCAACTATGAGCCTAAAATACGCTCCTTTTTGAGCGTGAAGAGCTGAAAACCAGGCACTTTTTAAAGGCCCCAAAAAGGCTAAAACCTTTATCTGTAAATACTTTTAGATTTAATCAGCAAGCCCTAATTACTATAAGAACTGATTTGTAAACTGAGCTGAAATCCCTTTCTAGCATGGGCTTTTCAAAAGTTATGCCCTTGGGGCTTAGATAGTGTCAAACCCTTATAATGTAAAGTATCTATCCTCTTAATATTTTAATATTTACTTTATAAATCAGCTCTAAGAGCGATTGGATAAAATTTTAAATATCAAATTCTTCAGAGGCAAATACATAATTGAAGAAAACATCGCCTACTTCAATTTGAACAAATTCCAGAATAGTTGCATCAAAGGTTTTTGGTCTTCAAAAATCAACCCATCCAAATTAAAATCTCCAGGCAATTCATTGTCGGTAGTTTTCTTATCTGAATCATTAGGACCTTTAGCATCGGTAGCTGCACCTGTAGTCAGAATAATACCACTATCTATGCTAATACCAGATGATAATCCATTGGTGAAAATTCCAGAAGCACCAGAAGCACCTCAGCTGCTAAAATTACACTTTGCTGTAACTCGTTTTTGTTTAAGAAAATCATGTTGTATTTTCCCCAAATAAATCAAGAGAGTTGGTTTTGCTTTCACCAATTCTTGGAACTTTTGAGAATAGCGTTAGATGAATTATTAATTTAACAATCTTTGATGTATACCATGTCCAGATAATTAAGTATAATAAAAATGTTCTATTGAAGCGATCTTGAATGAATATCCCAAATTTCTGCTTCGTTTACAGTGTTAGATCTTGAATTTACATCTACGACCTATGACCTACGACCTACTACCTACCATCTAAGAACTTTATTATCACTAATTAAACGGACATGATATTACTTGTTTCCTTGATACTGCATAATTATTACGGGAAGTTTGAAGATTTTTCTAGCTAATTGAGATATACCAAATTTGAACTTTAGAGATTGAGGTAATTCGGTTAAAGAAATAGGTACAAAACCAAAACGACTGTAAAAAGATTCTAATTTTTTCCCCAGACATTCTAGATATAAAGGTTTAGTTGATTGTTGAATCAGATGTTTGGTTAGTATTGTTCCTAAACCACATTTTTGCCAAGATTTGATAACGACTAAACTACCTAACTCTTCTGCATCTTCAAAATTACGCAACTGCCCACAAGCTACTAATTTTTCTTCACATTCAATTACCCAAAATTGTTGCCAAATTAATTGAGTTGGGTCAATTTTAGCAGTTAAAACTACTTTACGAATAGACCAAATATCTTTGGCAGATGCAGGTCTAAGAGTACAAGAATTTGGCAATAATATTTCTGTCATTTTCACCTCTTTTGATAGCTGATTTATTTGTTGATGATGATTATTCCAGATTGTCACCTTCAGTCAGTTGAGATAAATTCTTTAAAATTTGAAAAACCTGATGCAGATCGTTTCCAGGATTAAGAATATCAAAAAGTCGAGATACAGAATACTGTAAATTATCTCCCTTCATTAGTTTAATAAATCTGAAATTACTGCCATTTATCAATAATCCAAATGTAGGTACTTTTGGAGTCAGATTAGTTAACAGATAAAATAATAGTTGAGGCTATCCTACTTCTAGAGAATATTGTGACCGTTTAGCTTCAATAGCAACTACCCAAAAATATTCTTTTAAGACCAAAATATCTATACTTCCCCTAACAATTTTATCCTCATCTTCTATAGCAGAAGTAAGAAGGAAGAAGTAAGAAGGAAGAAGGAAGAAGGGGTTTAGTTATCTAGGATAGAAGGTTGATTATTAATATTCTATTTTTTAGATATTCCATAAGTCAAGAGTAGTAATGGTAGTTATTGTAGCACAAATTATACTTACTTTTTATACTCAATATGAAAGAGAAGAATATATAAATCTGCCAAATATAATAATGGTACTAATACTAACAAAATGGTAGTATTTTCTAACATTTGATATTTAATATTGTTGAGATAACCAGCTTTTAGTTTATCTAACCCTTGTCTTTCTCAACCATTAATTATTGGTAAATTATCAAGCCATTATCGAAAAAATTGCTTATATTCAGAAAATTGTAAATTGAATTTAGTTTCAATATCATGTAAAGTTAAGTTTGTAGCTGTAATTGTTTCAAACATAATGAGAATAACTCTTTATTTAGTACATTATTATATAGCAATTCCCAAAAAGCTTGAGGTACGCGCATTCGTTTCTTTTAGGGAGTAGGTAGGGACGTTGCATGCAAGGTCTGTACAGAATAGAAAAGAAGAAAAACTGTACCTCAGTAACTTGAGAAATAAGCATTTCCTGCGGACTGCTGCGCAAACAGCAGTCAGCTATTAGCTATCAGCTATTGATGATAGGAGGAGGTAAAAGCAATTGAGAAATTTGGATAGAATTAAAACTTACTGTCAAATTACATTTCTTCATGCTTATATGGAATTATTCATTATTTGCTGATAGCTGACTGCTAAGAGCTGAATGCTTACTTTGAGAAACGCTATATAATCTCAAAAGTTTTGAAATAATCGATCATAAATATTAATTATGCCTTTGACTCCTCTCTCTGAAACAGTAGCAAAAACAAGCCTTAAAAATATTCAACTTATAGCTACTGATATGGATGGTACATTAACTAAAAATGGTGAATTTACTTCTAATCTTTTCCTTAGTTTAGAAAAATTAGCAGCAGCAAAAATTCAGGTATTAATAATTACAGGTCGTTCTGCCGGTTGGGTGCAAGCTATTAAAAATTATCTGCCAGTAGTAGGAGCGATCGCTGAAAATGGAGGTTTATTTTATCCTAATCATAACGAAGCACCTAAATTTTTAACTTCTATCCCAAATATTAATTTACATAGACAACATTTAGCTGAAGTTTTCCAATACTTAAAAAGTCTATTTCCTCGGATTGAAGAATCTGTTGATAATCAGTTTAGACTCACAGATTTTACTTTTGATATTCAGGACTTAAATTTATCTGAACTGACAAAAATGGCAGAGATTTCTCACTCCAAAGGTTATGGTTTTACCTATAGTACTGTGCAATGTCATATTAAACCTTTAGAACAGGATAAGGCGACGGGTTTATTGCAAGTTTTGTCAGACTATTTTCCGGAATTAACAACAGAAAAAATTATTACAGTTGGTGATAGTCCTAATGATGAAACTCTGTTTGATGAAAGTAAATTTCCTTTGTCGGTGGGAGTCGCAAATATTCGAGAATATGCGGATAAATTGAATCATCAACCAGTCTATATTACCAGTCAAAAAGAAGCAGAAGGTTTTTGTGAATTGGCAGAATTACTATTAGAAAAAAATTAATTTTCTTCCACCATAAAATCAAGATTTTTTATGCAACACCATTTCAGTTATCAGTTATAATATAGCATTTCTCAGTAAGGGTTAGGTACACTGCTGGAGATTCCCCCTAACCCCCCTTGACAAGGGGGGAAACCGGAAGTCCCCCTTTTTAAGAGGGATTTATGGGGATAGTTGATGTAGCTCACACCTTGTAAAAAGGGTATCGCGATCGCTCCTCCAGTATCAAAAATTTTTCCTACACACAACTTTCATATTTGTCAAAATCCTATGTTAAGCTGTAAGTGTGAAAAAATGTGGGCGCAAATAGTGTCGTTATTAGTAGTTTCAGGATTTACGCATGAATGCTATTGGTAGGGTGTGTTAGCGACAGCGTAACGCACAAATCCCTATATCTATTGTCAGTGCGTAAGTCCTAAGTAAAAAAACCCTTTATTTTTTAGTCAGACGAAAAGATAATATTCCGCAATACTTTGCGCTCGCCCACTCGAACCAAACCATAATTTCAAACCTCCCTATTACAGGAGGTACTGATAACTGATAACTGAAATGACGAATATATCAATTCAATCAGATCCACCACTTTCAGCAAAGCAAACTCTACCCACCATGTACAACCTACCAAGTGAAAATCAAGAGGAACCTGGTTTGCCAGACGAATTTCACTACTTGCAACCAGAGTTGTTGCGCCAAACTTTTCAACCTCACAACTGGTATCCCAATTGATTGTTCTGTGGCAGCGATATGAATCTTTACTACGATCTCAAGCATCCCAGTGGGTATAAACGAGCAGATTGGTTTAGGGTCGTGGGAGTGTCCAGATTATACGAAGAGCGGGATATGCGCCTGAACTATGTAGTTTGGCAAGAAGGAGTTAACCCTTTAGTCGTAGTGGAGTTGTTGTCTCCGGGAACTGAAAATGAAGATTCAGGAAAGAAAGTGGGAAATCTGAGAAAACCTGCTACGAAGTGGGAAGTTTACGAGCAGATACGAGTGCCTTATTATGTGACTTTCAGTCGCTATACCAATGAAATGCAGGGGTTTCATTTAGTAGGCGGTCGCTACCAAACAGCAGAGTTGACTGATGGACGTTTGTTAATTCCTAGTATCGAACTCAGTCTGGGTTTATGGCAGGGGAGTGACAGTAATATAGAGCGACTCTGGTTGCGCTGGATGAGTATGGATGGAGATTTGATTCCAATCTCAGAAGAAGAAGTAGTCGCAGCTCAACAACAGGCCATCAATGCCGAGGAACGGGCCGATCGGTTGAATGTAGGCACAAATAGTATGGTTGAGGAGGGGTTGAAATCCCCTTTCCGTTCCGGAATGCTCCGCAAACGCACACATTTACTGCTGACTGCTGACTGCTGACTGCTGATTGCTTATTTATAGCGCTACGCATTAAGGTGTTTGACATTTCTAAACCCTGTTAGCGGAGCTTTTCCGCACCGAAAACCCTTTAAACGAAGTCAGAAGTCAAAAGTTAGAAGTCAAAAGTTAGAAGTCAAAAGTTAGAAGTTAGAAGTTATTTTTGTAATGGGGATTTGAGCAAGCATCCAAAAATATTTCGCCTTAAAAGGCGGGATTTAAGACCTAATTATTTTGATAAAATCAATTGAGGATATTTAAAAAGGGGCGTTGCTGACTGGTGGGTATGATTTGATAATTTTGTATTTGGGATTTTTTATTTTGGATGGTTTGAACTACTTGTTAATATTAACTGTTCCCAGTTAAGTGTTCCCTGTTCCCTGTTCCCTATAAACCTACTTTCATACCTTAATTCAGCAATGCCTAAAAAGGATTGTATTTTTGAAGAAGGGAAAAGGGAGCGGACAACAAATCAAAAAAAATCCCTATAAATAAATTCAAGGGATTTGAAAAATATTGTATTTTTTTATTGAGCAATTAAAGATTTTCTCTATTACCAAATCAATGTTAAATCAAGAATAAATCCTGGCAAAATATTTTCTCCTGATACTGTTTGGGAATTTTCTAATATTTCTACATCCTGCTGTGGTCGATAAATCTCTAATTGTCGTTTTTTCCGATTAATCAACCAACCTAATTTTGCCCCATTTTCTATATATTCCCTCATCTTAGCTCTAGTTTTTTCTAAGGTATCGCTAGGAGACATTAGTTCTACTACAAAATCAGGGCATAATGGTGCAAATTTATCTTGTTCTTCTAATGTTAAAGTATCCCAACGTTGATTACTTATCCAAGAAGAATCGGGAGACCTTTCTGCACCATTCGGCAATTTAAAACCACTGTTAGAATCAAAAACTTTGCCTAAATTTTTTTGACGATTCCAAGCTCTTAGTTGAAAATTTAGTTCTGAATTTCGTTCTCCTGTAATGCTACCAGTGGGCGACATAATAATTAGTTCTCCTGTGGCACTTCTCTCAAATCTTAAGTCGTCATTTTCTTGACAAAGTTGCCAAAATTGTTCGTCTGTTAAGTCAATTTTTAATTCTAATCTTGGTGGTAAATAAATGTTTTGATTTTCCATAAATTATTAATCCTTAATCTAGTTAATTTCCTGTTAATTCAATTGCCCGTTGATAAGCTGCAACAGATTCATCAAGTTTACCTATTTCTTGTAAGGCATCTCCTAAAAGATGGTAAATTTCTCCTATATCTATATTTATCTTACTTTCAGAATAATTTTCTTCAGTTTCATTCGCTTCTAATTGAATGATTTGTTGATAATAATTGATAGCTTCTAACCATTCTCCTTTTTCTGCTAAAGCTTTGCCTAAACTATAGTGAGCTTCTAATAATTTGGGGTCTAATTCAATTGCTTGATAAAAACAAGCTATACCTTGCTGTGTTTTATTCTCTGCTATTAAACCCCTACCTAAAGTACAAAACTCTTGGGCAGTTGCCCAACTGGGATGTTGGATGAGTGCATTGTAAGATAATTCTTCAGCTTCATCAACTTTTCCTTGGTCTAGCAAGACTTCCACTAAACCTCGATAACTATCTTTTAAGTCTGGTGCAAGTTTGATGGCTTTTTTGTATGCAGCGATCGCTTCTTTCTGTCGTTGATGTTGAGCGTATAATTCTCCTAGACTGGCATAAATTTCGCCAAAGTCTGGTTTAATTTCAATTGCTTTTTGGTAAGCGGCGATCGCTTCGTCTGGTTTATTTATTTCTACCCAAGATTTGCCCATTATTTGATAAGCTATTGCATGGGGTTTTATAGAAATTGCCTCCTCGCAAGTAGATATTGCGCTATAAAATTTACTATTGACAAAATCTGCTTCGGCTTGTTTAATTAAATCTGCTTGATTAATTTGAGGCAACTTCTCCTTCTCTTTTTTATCTTTTGATTTTGGGTTTAATACCCCGCCATCTACAGGGTGTTGAAAATTGATTGGGTTTTGAGTTCCCATCCACTTTTGACTTTTGACTTCTTCAATTTCTAACTTTTGACTTTTGACTTTTGAGTTTTGACTTTCTACTTCTTCCATTGAATTTGAATATGACTGCAAAACATCTTCAGGATTAACATATTGAGGTTTCTTGCCGTTCACTTCTACCTGTTTTTTCACTGAAATATTACTAATTTTCCGAGCTTTTTCAGCATAAATAGCAGCCTGATCTAACTTGCCTTGACGCTTCAAAGTTGTAGCTAAATTTTGATAAGCTGCAGTATAGTTTGGGTTTAATTTTATCGCCCTCTGATAACAGGATATGGTTTTAGTTAATTGACCTTGACGACAGAGGGTATTACCGAGATTTAGATGTTGGTCGGGAGTGATGTTTTCCGGGGTTAGAGTGTATGCTTCATACCAACAGTCTGCTGCTTCTGCTTGTTTACCAACTTGAGTCCATGCTTTAGCTAAGTTGCGGTATGCTCCGGCAAAGTCTGGTTTGATAGCAATCGCTTTTTGATAACAGGGTATTGCTTTTTCCCATAATTCCTCTTGTGCGTACAAACTACCTAGGTTGACGTGAATTGAAGGATCTTGACTATCGAGGGATATAGCTTTGAGATAATTTTGTTTGGCTTCCTGGAGTTGACTAGCACTGCCTATTTTTTGTTGAGCATTACCCAATATTTTGTACGCCATGGCCATCTCTGGTTGTACTGCTATAGCTTGCTGACATTCGGCGATCACTTGTTCATATAACCCTTCTTGGTTGTATGCTATAGCTCGTTGAATGTAAACATCGGGTAGGACGACCGCTGATTTTGTTACATCAACATATTGAGCGTTTATTTGTGTATCTATTTTATCTTTTGGGTTTAATACCCCGCCGTCTACAGGGTGTTGAAAATTTGTTGGAGTTTGAGTCCCCATCCACTTCTGACTTCTTTCTTTTAACTTTTGACTTTTGAATTTTGAATTTTGACTTTTGACAATGCTGCTTTCTATTTGTGGTCTATCTATTTTTGGTAACGCTTCTTCTATTTTTTCTAATTCGTTACTTGCATCTTTTATTAATGCTTTTTTTTGCTGATTTTTATCAGTATTGGTTAAATTTACTTCAACAGGAAATAATAAGTTTTCACCAGCAGTTTCTGTTGTATCTTTGATATTAAAATCTATTTTTGGTTTTAAAGGGAAGGAATTATTTGTACTCTGAAGTCTGGGAATATTTTCAGATGGTTGTAAATATTTTTCCGATGATTGATGATGGAAATTAAAAACAGCAGCCACTCGCTCAAATAACTGCTTAAAAAATTGCTCAAAATATTTTAATGGTGATGGAAAAGTACCAGTATTTCCTACTAACTGAATATCAGAAATACTGACCCGCTCCTGATCTATTGCTCCATCAACTTTCTGTGCAATATCTGGTTTAAAACTATAGATATGATGATTTATATCGCTATTATTTACATAAGTTTTATCTTTTGATTTTGGGTTTAATTCCCCGGCGTTTATAGGATGTTGAAAATTGGAATTGGTTGGGATTTGAGTCCCCATCGACTTTTTCTTTCTTTCAACTTCAGTCTTCCTTATTCCTTCTTCAACTTGTGGATTAGAGAGTTGGGAATTAGATTGAAGTTTCAAAGCTTCCCCTAAGTTCTGATATGCTACTGCTAATTTGGGATTAATTTGTATAGCATGACAATAACATGATATTGCTTGCTCTACTAAATTCATTTGTAGCAGAGTATTACCTAAGAGCAAATGTTCTTCTGCTGTTGCTGTTTCTGGTTCTAGAGAATAAGCTTTTTCCCAAAATTTAGAGGCCTCTGCGTGCTGACCAACATGAGTTAATGCTGTTGCTAAATAACGGTTGACATCTGCCATATTTGGGCATATTTCAATTGCTCTTTGATAACATTGGATTGCTTCTTGCCATTGTTGTTGTTGTCCGTATAGACTACCTAAATCTCTATAAATTTCTGGATCTTTTGGTGCAATAGATATCGCTTTTGTATACCACTGCCAAGCTTCTGCTGCCTGATCTTGATTTTGCAGCATTTTTCCTAATCTTTTATAAGCTTCTACATTATCTCGCTCTACAGAAATGTTATCTGTCGCACCACTTCTTCCTTTTAACTTTTGACTTTTGACTTTTGAATTTTGACTTCTTCCTTCTTCCTGGTTAATTATTGTTGAATTTATTTGATATGCTGTATTTTTTTCCGATAAATTAGATGTTTTTTTACCTAAGTTACCATTGACATTGGAGAGGTTTATTATTCCTAATTGAATCGCTTTACGATAACAAGTATTCGATTCTTCAAAATCACCTGCTTGGGATAATGCTTCTGCAATATTTTGATAAGCTACTGCTGAATTCGGATTTAATTTTATGGCGCTACGATAACAAGATATAGCTTCTGTTAATTTCTGATGTTTTAAGAGAGTATTGCCTAAGTTTATATATTCTTGCTCTTTGACTTTTGTGGGTTCTAGACAGTAGGCTTTATATTGAAAAATTGCTGCTTCTACTACTTTTCCAATTTTATGATACGCTTTGGCTATGTTGCGGTGGGCTGGGGCTAAATCTGGTTTAATATTAATGGCTTTTTGATAATATTCAATTGCTTCTTGCCACTGCTGTTTACGAGCATATAAAGTTCCAATATTAACATAGGCTTCGGCAAAATTTGGTTGAATATTAATAGCCCGTGAATACCACTCAAAGGCTGCTTCTATTCGACCTTCTTTTTGCACAATAATACCCATTGTTTTGCAGGCTTCAGCAAAATCTGGTTGATTTTTTAGAGCTTGTTCACAAGCTGCTTTAGCTTCATCTAATTTCTTTTGGTCTAAATAGAATAGAGCTTGTTTATGGAAATGAGTGGCCGCTTCTGTTGGATTAACTTTAGATGCCATTTGATTACTTACTGCAGTTCGACTTACATTATCTTCTTCACCTTTTTGGGAAAAGGTTAATACATCAACTTGGGAATTAGAGAGTTTCCTTTCTAGAAGAATTTTTTCCTGAGAAGTTTGTTCCTCGTTCAGAAATTTTACTGTGGGATGGGAATTTACTTTTATTATACTTGCTTGCGATAGCATTTTTTCTAGTTTACTAAGGTTAATTATAATATCTTCAGTGAGGGAATTAGGATACATGATTTGGCGGATTGGGTAATAGGTAAATTCTTCTCCTACTAAGTAGTAATACTTTAATCCTAATTGTTGAGCGATCGCCCAGTAATAATGTTTAATATAGTTAGGAGAAACTAATTCTATTACGGTAGTTTCTGGAGTACAAAACATAATATTTGTCAATCCACTACCATGAGGAGAAACTATCACTTTTGCATTAGCAAATAATGATGCTTGCTCTACAATAGAAAGAGTTTCTAGTTCGATAGTAACGAAGCCGTATTCACTTAATAGAACGATTAATTTTGCTTCATTAATAACTCTTCTATATTTAGCTTTATTCCGACTAATATAAATCCTTTCAGGATAGGAATTAACTAAATTATACCGCTCTTTTTTCCCTTTAAACCCATTTTTAAATACAGTAGAGAACGATCTGTTTAAAAATACTTGACGGTGAAATTCTAATGTCCATCTTTCTACCCAAGCTAAATGACTTGAAAAGGATGGAACAATTAATTTTTTAGCTTGAATATAGGGATGGCGATCGCTTTCTATAATTTTATCTTCTGGAATTCCTAAAATCCGGAGAGTTTCTTGTTGAAATGGTTGTTTAGTACTATTAATTAAAAACCAATCTATTTGCTCAAAATTTATACCATTGCGTCGCAAGATTTCTATCCGGGGCAATATGTCTACCATCCAATGAAAATAAACGTTTCCTGACAACCCAGATAAAACAGCTACTGTACCGTTTATTTCCTCTAAAGGCGGTAATTCTTCCGTAGTAAAAAACCGATGGTTATTGATATCGTATTTGTCACATCCCGGCAACTGACCTGGGTATTCACGGGAAACTTCAGCTAATAATTGATTTTCTTGATTAATAATGGCAATAGCATTACAAATCATCCAATTATTTTTCTGAGGAACTATCCATGCTCTACCATTTACTACTTCTTTGACGAATTTTGGTGTTTCTGGAAAGTCAATATTTATTTTTTGTGTTTTTTCTCTAGAAAGACTATGAATACCATTTCCTAAATGAATTGGTTGAAGTTGTTTAAATATTCGTTTGAGACAAGGTTTGCAGTTTAAACCTTGACATTTAACTCGATTATTTGAAATTTGACTCCCCATCCACTTCTGACTTCTGACTTCTTTTGACTTCTTTTGACTTTTGAATTCTTCAAAGTTATTGCGCTGTACTAAAACTTTTTCTAATGCTTGAGAAATAGCATAATTATCTTTTTTTCTGGGGTTTAATACTCCGCCATCTACAGAGTGTTGAGAATTGGTTGGAATTTGAGTCCCCATCCACTTCTGACTTCTTCCTTCTTCCTCACCCCTTTCAAAGGGGGGCAAGGGGGGATGCCTTCTTCCTTCTTCAAAAGATTCAACTGCCAACCCTAAATGGTAAACAATAATAGCAGTATTGAAGCGTTTTTGTTTAGCTAAACTATTGCCTAATTTGAGATGTAAATCAACATTTAATGGCTGAAATTTCAATGCTTTTTGATAATAATTTTCTGCCTGTGAATATTCACCATATTCAAATAATACATTTCCCAAACTTGAGTAAGTTAAGATTAAATTTTCTCTAACTTCTGCTAAATATAATTTATCTATTTCTTCTGGGTTTAATATCTCGCCATCTACAGAGTTTTGACAATTTGTTGAAGTTTCAGTCCCCATCCACTCCTGACTTATTCCTTCTTCATTTTGACTTTTGATTTCAGAATTTAGATTTCTAACTTCTTCCTTTTGACTTTTGACTTTTGAATTCTGAATATCGAGTGAGGGCGAATGGCATTCGCCCCTACATATGGCGTTTTCAAGGTTAATTTGCGTAAGTTCTGATTTATCTATTTCTTTTGAGTTTAATATCTCATCGTCTACAGGATGTTGATAATTTGTTGAGATTTCAGTCCCCATCCACTCCTGACTTATTCCTTCTTCATTTTGACTTTTGATTTCAGAATTTTGACTTCTTCCTTTTAACTTTTTATTTCTTACTTCTTCCTTCTTACTTCTTACTTCTTCCTTCTTTCTTTTGACTTTTGACTTTTGACTTTTGACTTTCTCTAAAAATCTAGCACAAGCTATTTTTGCTTTTTCTAATTCATCTAACCCTGTTAACAAATCTGCTTTTTCACAATAACTTTCCACAAAATAATTACCCTCGTTAGCCTTTTGTAAATGAGGTATTGCTGCTGCCAAATTCCCTAATTCCAAAAAAGAAAAAGCACAATTACTATGAGCAGAAAGATTTTCTGGATACTGCTTGATTATCTCCTGAAAATAAACAATAGCTTCTGAGTGCCAACCTTGTTGTTGATAAACTTTTCCGAGATTACAACGAGCTACTATTAAATCAGGCTCAACTGCCAGTGCTTGACGATAATTAGTAATAGCCTTTCCTACTTTACCAAGCTCGAAAAATGCTTGACCTTGGTTATTGTAGAGAGAAGCATCATCTGGTTTTAAATTAATAGCTTGTTGAAATATTTCGATTGCTTCCTTAGATCTACCTTCCTTGACTAAAATATTACCCCAGTTACTATAAGCTTGAACTTGAATTAAAATATTTTCCCCCTTAAATTGGCATAAATTAATGACTTTTTGATAACTGGAAATTGCTCGTTCTAGTAAACCTTGTTGTTGTAAAACAATGCCAATATTATAGTAAGCTTGAATATGCTGTGGATGATGAGCGATCGCTTGTTGATAATGAATATAAGCTGCTGATAGATTTCCTTGATGCTGAAAAGCTATTCCCAAGTTATACTGAATGTAGTGAAGGTCTGGTACTAAAGTTAATGCTTCTTGGTATAACAATATGGCGGCTTCTAGTTTTCCCTGCTTTTGATATAACAATCCTCTTGAAGCTTTTTCTTCAGCTAACTTCAATACTTTTGAGGATTCGCTGCTCATATTTGAATAGTAGTGCATTGTGATGAGTTTTGAACTTTGAGTTTATACAATTTGGAATTTTGGGGTAGCGCTCTGTAACCTACCCCGGTTAATCATTGGGGGATTGCCCCTGCAAATTTCATCCTGTAATTTATCAACGCCATTTTTTTATATCCACTGCCCAAGCACAAAAGTATATTTTATCATTTTCTTTGTGGGTTTAATACCCCACCGTCAACGGGGGTGTTCACGCATTACTTGGGGGAGCGAATCCCCATGTAATTTTCCTCCTGTCTCCTGTCTCCTGTCTCCTGTCTCCTTCTTCAATCCATATTCCATTCCCTATTCCCTGTCCCCTACTAATCAAGCGTTAAATAATTTTGCACAGATACTTAATAGCATGGTTAGCTAGTTTCAGCTTTTTCTCAAATTATAACTAGATAGTTTCAAAGTCATCACCAGTAATATCTAGATTACTATCTAATTGCAGGAATTGTATAGCATTATTGTCTGCGTCAATATAGTACATTAAACCTTGGTCTGAGTCGTAGACTAGGTTGGCATCTTGATTTTGAGCAAATTCATCAAGAGTAGTAAATTCGTCAGGGTTGAAAGTATCACCAGGCTCAATTAACTCGTCGAAGCTATTAGCATCAAGCTGTATCTTGTCTTCTCCTGAAGTAAAGTCAGTGAGACTGTCTACTCCAGAATCTCCTGGAACAAAATTATTGAGAGTATCGAAACCAAATACCTGAGTGCCATCTAAAATAAATGTCTCTGACTCGAAAAACTCAAAACGGAAAATATCCGATCCTTGACCCCCTTCTAGCAAGTCATTACCTCCACCACCCTCAATCAGATCGTCCCCTTTACCTCCGAAAACCATATCATCGCCTACTCCACCTCTAACCGTATCATTACCACGGTTTCCCGAAACTAGATCGTTTCCTTCTTCTCCAGCAACTAAGTCATCATCTTTACCACCATAGACACTATCATTTCCAGTACCACCTCTGACATTATCAGACCCTTGACCTCCAAAAACGAGATCCTCTCCTTCCTCACCTCTCACCAGGTCATTATCTTTACCTCCATAGGCGGTATCATTTCCATCACCACCTCTAACCGTATCAGACCCTCGGTTACCATGAAGTTCATCATCTCCTCTATTTCCACTAACCCAATCATCATCTTTTCCTCCATAGGAGTGGAATATTGCTATTAATACTTTAGAAAAAGGCAACACAATTATGTTGTTAAGAAAGGGTGGTATTCAGGAACAGGGCGGTCGTTTTGCTGTTGCGTATAAACAGGTATTACTCTATCCAACTTTTGAACATCAACAGCCAGATTTACTTAAGCCAGAATATGTAAATCAGGTGCAAGTTGTAGATTCAGGTTGGCATCCTGAGAAGATAAAAATTAGTAGTTTTGCTGAGATTACTCATATTTTGCCAGTGAGTGATGAATCTATCTTAAATAAGTTGTTTGTTTATCATATTTGGAATGAAAAATTTGTCAGCGATCGCCTAAAATGGAAACCTCAACAACCACTGTATATTTTACTTTTAAGAACTTATAAACTTTCCCGAAGCTGTGATTTTTTTTATCGTCGCGAATATGGAAGCTGTCGTTCCTGGATAGAGTTAGTTAGACCAATTAATATTACTAACTCAGTTCCTGTTTTTACTGACGATCGTTATCAAAGTTTATCCACAGAAATTTGTCAGATTTTTACCGAATAATTTAGATTTAAAGTATCTTTTTTCATATACTTCGTAAGAGCATTTAGCCATCAGCTATTAGCTATCAGTTATTAATTTTGGGAAAGGTAAAAACAACCTTTGAAATTGAGAAAGAATAAAAATTTACTGCCAAAGTCCCCGGACTCAATCTTAGAAGTAATTATTCATTACTAATTGCTGATAGCTGACTGCTAATAGCTGTTTGCGCAGCATTCCGTAGGAAATGCTTACTATACTTCTCTTTCTCTGCTCCCTCTCCCTACTCCTAGTTCCGGTGCTCATTCTTCCATGAATGTAGCAATATTTTATGACATTGGTATTACAAACTACTGTAAGATAATGAAATTATCATTAATCAAACTATGAATACCAATATTAATTCTCAATATCTGAATCTGGAAAACGCTCGGATTCATTATCTTGAAACAGGCCCAAAAAATTCGGTTAGTGTACTTTTGTTACATGGGGCAAGTTTTAGCGCTCAGACATGGCAAGAAATTGGGACTCTTGAACTTTTAGCTATGACAGGTTATCGAGCAGTTGCTGTAGATATTCCTGGGTATGGTCGTTCTAAAAGAACATCAGTTTCTAGCGTAAGTTTTTTACTAGAATTATTAAATATTTTAAAATTAAATTTTCCAGTTTTAGTATCTCCTTCTATGAGTGGAAGTTATAGCTTACCTTTTGTGATTAATCATGGAGATAAATTAGCAGGTTTTGTCGCGATTGCGACCGTGGGAATTCAACGTTTCCAGAATCAATTAGAAGGAATTAAATTACCCACATTAGCTATTTGGGGAAGTAACGATCGTATAGTTCCTCTAGTACAAGCAGATCTGTTAGTAAAACTAATGCCAAATTCTCAAAAAGTTATTCTAACTAATGCTGGTCATGCTTGTTATATGAAAGAAACGGAAGAATTTCACAAACATTTAATTAAATTTATTGAAAGCTGTAGAAATGAGTAATTTATATAAATATGTAGGGGATGCTCTAAATATAATGAAAATGCTTAAATATGAATTAATTTATATGATTAAATACTCCTAATATGGTCATTGTAAGTAATTTGTAAAAACATCAAAAAATAGATAAAAAATATTTCATTATTCCCCTTTGACTTGTTCCCTTTTTTCAACATTTGTTTTCTAGGATAACCCTAATAATCAATATATTAATTAATCTTAATTATAGTAATCCTAAATCATTCGCGATAATTTTATTGCTTCAGTATTTCTCATTGCCTATTCCCTGTTCCCTGTTTCCTAAAATCTACAATATCTCACAACTCAAAAAAGATAAATTCCGACCTAATAAATGGTATCAAAGCTATTTATTCTGTACGTCGCCAATCCGACAGTTCCCCTACCTGAGGAGTGACTCCTAAGAAATAACCTAGTTATATCAAATCCGTTTAATTCGGTATAAAAAAATGTTCCATCTTCAACCATTACCAAATATTTCTCGATCTCCCCATCTCCCCATCTCCACCTCCCCATCTCCCCATCTCCCCATCTCCCCATCTCCCCATCTCCCCCTCCCCCTCTCCCCCTCTCCCCATCTCCCCATCTCCACCTCCTATCCTACTCACATCCAAATCTCTC
>NZ_JAAHGM010000072.1:6361-33666 GCF_010692625.1 Okeania sp. SIO2C2 | reverse complement strand
TCTGATTCTATTCCCAAGTCCAAATCATCATCCACTTCCGAGTCAGAATCCAGTCCCATATCTAACTCATCCACTTCTGATTCTATTCCCAAGTCCAAATCATCATCCACTTCCGAGTCAGAATCCATATCCATATCCAACTCATCCACTTCTGACTCCAGGTCTAACTCACTCTGGTCATCATCAAGCAAATCATCAGAGTCCATACCCAATCCAGAAGCTAGTGCAGCAGCTCCACCGACAGCTACAGCTCCACCTACTAATGCTGCAGTACCCCAATTATTAGAATCTTCATTCTGGTCTGGCATAATTGGGGAATAAGATCCTGGTGACTCCTGAGCATCATCAGTCAATATTGATGTTGATTTGTCTATGGAAGAATCTGGTTTTTTACCTATGGCAATGTCTGGGTCAAAATTTAACCCTAAAACTTCTATTAAACTATCTGCATCTGCCTTGAGTTTGGAGAAAGGCAACATTAATGCCTCTAACTCTGGTTCCAGGGCATTAAGAATTCCCAAGATAAGGTATGACACAGGTCTCCTTCCTCCATCAGGAGTCTGGACCGTATTTTCATCTGTCATGTGTAGTACCAACCATGAGCGATTTTTTTGGTAGTACTGCAGCCATTTTTGTTTGAGGGACGTTGATAATTGTTCAAAGAAAACCATGACTTATATATTCCTTATCCTGAGAAGAGCTAAGTCTATTAAACCATCATCAGGTCAAGCTTTTCATCCTCTGATACAACTTCAGGTTTACTGGGATTTAAGTAGAAATCAGAGAGTAAGGAGAATAAATCGCGGTCTTGAGATTCGTTGGGCACTACTCCTTCTGGCAATGCCAAAATTTGGTCGGCAATGTTCAGGTAATAGTTACAAACGTATTGGAGTGAAGGATCGTTTTCGGCCATCTCGAACAATGTTTTGCCTTTGACACGAGAAACTCGAATATCTTCAATTAGTGGTAGGACTTCTAGTACTGGCATTGGTACGGCTTCTATATATTTATTGATTAGGTCGCGCTTGGATGTACGATTACCTATTAGGCCAGCTAAACGTAGAGGATGGGTACGAGCTTTTTCACGGACAGAGGCGGCAATGCGATTAGCTGCAAAGAGAGCATCGAAGCCATTATCTGTGACAATCATGCAGTAGTCTGAATAGTTTAGTGGAGCTGCAAAACCACCACAAACTACGTCACCGAGTACGTCAAATAGAATGACGTCGTATTCGTCAAAGGCATTTAATTCTTTGAGTAGTTTTACTGTTTCGCCGACAACGTAGCCACCACAACCTGCTCCAGCTGGTGGTCCACCTGCTTCTACACAGTCTACACCACCGTAACCTTTATAAATGACGTCTTCTGGCCAGATGTCTTCGTAATGGTAGTCCTTTTCTTGCAGGGTGTCAATAATTGTGGGGATGAGAAATCCTGTGAGGGTAAATGTACTGTCGTGTTTTGGGTCGCAACCGATTTGTAGAACTTTTTTACCACGTTTGGCTAAGGCTACTGAGATGTTGCAGCTTGTTGTAGATTTGCCGATGCCGCCTTTTCCATATACTGAGAGTTTCACTTTTTTTCTCCTAGATAATTTTTTAATTTAGATGAGGCTTAAGAACTTTTTATACTAAGCTCAAGTTTTGCTTATAGAGCTGCGCGCAGGCAACAGCTACCGCAAGTCAAAAGTTAAAAGTCAAAAGTCATCCGTGACTGAGTTTGAGTGTTTATTATTGCCTTAACCGATTTCCGTATTGCTATAACTTATGCGCAAACTGTTAAGTTTTAGACGGCATTTTTCTCAACATTTATCGACAACTGTGGACAAAATGTATAGATATAACCGTCTTTATTTATGTACAACTTTTAATTTGCTCATATTCACACTTTTGGCTTTTTGTCCTGGCACTGTGAAGTTAAAACTATTTGACTTTGAGCGAGGATTAACTCTGCCAACTTCCCCTGTTTCAATATTCAATGCACGGAAAGCGTCTAAATACTGAAGTTGATTTTTTTTCATCCTCTTATCAAGGGGGAGCTTTAGAACTTACTTTTTGGTGAACCTATTTTTTTTGGCTTCTCAAAAGAATTATTGTCTAACTTCACTACAAAAAAAAGAGGGGCAAGATTTATCAGATGCTGTAAAAATAAGCATTTAGATTGAATATTTTTTAAATTTAATTTTTTACTGTCATTAATTGCTTTTAGGGGAAATTTATTAGCTTATAAATTATTTTTGTAGTTTATTATTTATAAAAGGTAACAATATTAAAAAAATTAGGTATTGAATAATATCAAGACAAATTTTATGGCTCAAATCAAGGTTTTCGGAGACTTTGAGATGAAAAGGGTTCTCTGATTTGCTCCGATCATTAGGCGATCGCCCAATAGTAAATCCAATTATTTAGGAACACAATTGCCCAAGGTTAATTTTTATAACAAAAAATTTGATTAGTCCAAATATATTTCTGTAGGAGATTGGGTAGAAAGCAAAGGGCAGAAGATGAACACTAAAGAGGATTTACCAACTTTTTAGAGGGTTAAGTCAGGATTCAGGATTCAGGAGTCAGGAGTCAGAATTAATGGCTTCAATTGACTAGGCTATTTATTAGGAGTCAGCAGTCAGTAGTATTTCAATGATTAAGTAATTAACACTAGCCTGATCACCTTTTTGATAATTAGCACCCTAGAGCGCGTTAATTAGGGTTTGCTGATTAAATCTCAAATAATTGCCAGATAAAGGTTTTAGCCTTTTTAGGTATTGAAAAAGTACATGGTTTTCAGCTCTTCATGCTCAAAAAGTTAGCACTTTTAGCAATAGTTGGGCCAAAAAAATTCTCCCCTACTCCCCTACTCCCCTACTCCCCTACTCCCCCGCTCCCCTACTCCTTAAAAAAGACTTTTTCAGCAAACCCTAATTATTATGTTTACTTCCCCTCCTGGGATGGGTTATACCATTTTGAAAAAAGAATGTTACGAATAATAAGAATCATGAATAGACTTTCAAATAAAGTCTATTTGACGAAAAAGATAATTTACAACATCAAAAATGGTATTAAATCTATCCATTCTGAATTCTGGATTCAGAATTCAGAATTCTAAGAAATACCCTAGCTATTTGTAGCAAACATTTATCAAATTGGTATTAGGGGTGTGTTCCCTACCAGTAAGGAGGTTGCATGCAACGTCTCTACCCGCTCCCCCCAGAGCTAATTCATTGTCGTCAGAGAATATTTATATGGATATGAAATACATTTAATTGATGACACGCCCTAAGAATCTCCCCATCCCCCCATCCCCCCATCCCCCCATCTCCCCTAGAGTGGCCGGAAAATTACGCTGAAATAAAATCCAGAGTCTTGAGCATTATTGCCACGATCGTCCAGGTCTACTAAAGGGATGCCATAGTCTAAACGCAAATCAAACTGTGGCAGTGGTTGCCAAATCAAACCTATGCCTGCCCCTGCTAAAAATCTTTGGTCTGGTAAAAATTCATTATTAGGATTACTACCATCATTCCAAACAGCTCCAATATCTATAAAAGGAGTAAGTTGTATTGATGGTAAACCAGACTCATCCCGATAGACCGTAATCCGGTCTTCTATAGAAAACCGAAAACCATTATCCCCGGAACGTATATTCTGGCGATAGCCCCGTAACGACAAACCACCGCCAATAATAAATTGTTGGTATGGCAATAGAGGAATTGAGGATAACTGCAAATCTCCCTGGACAATCAATAAATGATTAGCACTTAATCTCTGTACCCTTTGCACTTGGCCTAGCCAACTGAAGAAATGTCCATCGGGTTGAGGGTCTTCCCTTTCTGTCGCGTCAAATAAATTAGTGCCAATATTAAATTGCGATCGCAAAGCCCAAGCTCCTTGAGGGTCTCGGCGAATGTAGTCTTGTCCCAACCTAATCACAGTAGTACTGTTAACACCATCTTCTTCTGGAGTTTGAGGGTCATCAAAAAGTTGATCGTCCAAAAAAGTCTCTGTACGCTGATAACTCAAACCTACAGAAAAAGCTAACTCTTCTCTAGGAGTTTGTAGAAAAGGCTGACGGTAACTAAACTCATATACATCCGTTGTGCCACTAATCTCTATACCTTCAAAATCTTGACCAATTCTATTACTGTTGGGTGCTGCTCTAAACTGTAAAGTGCCATTCATAGAGTTGATGGGCAAATTGTAGATAAAGTCAAAAACATCTGATTCATCGCTAAAAAGTCTGGTGGTGTTGTAGGATGCCACAAAAAAATCACCCCGCCCTGTCAAGTTGCGATGTAGTAAAGTCGAACCTATTCTTTCAGAGCCGACTGTGGGAGGTGAGTAATTATCAGTATTTATACTAAACTCAAGAGGGTTTGCTTCTGTGACACGAACAATCAGAATACTCTCTCCTGGATTTTCGCTAGCTCGCAAACTAGCTTCAATATTTTCAAATAAAGGATTACCCCGAAGTAATCGTAGTTGATTTTCTAGTTGAGCAGTGTCCAATGGCTGACCTGTTCCAAGTCGTATCCGATTTTCAATATAAGATTTTTGCAATCTTTTTGTACCTTCTATTTGGACTTCTCCTAAAATTCCTTCTACAACTTGAATCCTAACTGTGTCCTCGGTAATAGTTTGGGGTGGTAAAATTGCTCTTGAGGTAATATAGCCACGTTCTAGATAAATTTCGGTAATTTTATCTGCTATTTGCCGAAGTTCTAATAGGGTAACTAAACGTCCTTCTAATGGCCCAATGAGGGAATTAATTTCTTCTGGGGTTAAGATTGTACTTCCTAATACTAAAATTCTCTGCACGGGAATTTTTTGAGTAGGCTCATCTGGCAGAGGTTGAGGTGGTGGTGATTTTTTTAGTTCTTCTTCTTTTGGCTCTTCTGGTTGAGTTGGTTGGGGAAGGGGTTGGAGAAAGCGATCGCGATTTGGATCTGGTCGGGGGTTATCTGGTAAATTTTGTCGTATGTCTTGATTTGTTGGAGTATTTTGGGCATAACTTGGTTGTTTTGGAGTTAAGGTATCAATAATTTGAGGGTGAGTGAGTCTTTGCTGAGTATTGGATAGGTTTTGAATTTGAGTTTGTATTTGTATAATGTTTTTCTGTTGAGGAGAAGTTTTGGAGTTGGCTATTAATTTTAATCCTTGATTTTTTAGTGATTTAGAGCTGAAAATTTTTTGTTTCAGGTTTTTCTGTTGATATTTATAAATTAGTTTTGGAATTGATTTTGATGTTATTTTAGAGTTTTTGGATGATAAATAATGCCATTTTTTGGTTTTTACTGAAGTTTTATCCCATAATTTATCCACATCTGCAGTTTTGGATACAGCTTGATTAGCTAATAGGCAAATAATTATAAATGTAGTAGGAATTAATGTGATAAATTGAAACATTGCAATAGTTATGCTCTAGGTGTAATTTGACTTACCAAAAAAAAGGTGAATTCTGGTTCCTATATTGATCTAATAACGTCAGCATTTCCTGCGGAATGCTGCGCAAACAGTTGTTAGCTATTAGCTAGCTGACTGCTAATAGAAATCTGGCGAAAATCAAAAATAAAATCAATTATTATTCATAAATTATCAATTATTTTCCCCTGTTCCCTGTTCTCTCTTTTCTGGATATTTATAATAGCTGAATGCTTACCTAATAACAGCTAAAAAATAATTATTTATTGAGAGATAAAATGCGCATAATTGCCGAATAAAGTATCGGTATTAAGTTTTGCTATATTTCTTTAATAGGGTATTTATTCTATAAAATATAAGTTTTTTGTGAAGCAATAGCATAAACAATTGAATTTTGTCAATAATTGTATAGTAAACATCAGACGCATTTAGATTTTATGTTCTCTATTAAGGGTGACTTTTGACAAAGAAATTATATAGTTTCAATACTAAGTAGCTTAGTCAACGAATACTCAAAACCTACTGCGAAAATATTTATTCTGAATTTAACACGAATTTTGAATCACCTAAAAGTATGCAAAAACAATATTCTGGACCACGCACTATTAGACCAATTGGAGTTGCCTCACTACATAGTATTGCTTTTTCTAGAGAGATTCTCTATGCCATTGACAAAAACCGTGGTTTTCTGCTAGAAATTGACCCAAAAACAGATAATACAACAGTTATAAATCCCTTTCAAACTAATGAATTTATTGATGTTACAGGTCTCGCGCTTTGGAAAGATACTCTTTGGTTGACAAGGGAAAATGAAGTTTATTTCTGTCTCAATGCAATTGGTAATTCATCAGAGGGACGCCGAAAATGGCAACATTTTTTCACTTTACCTTATTCTGCTGATGGAATTGCTGTTTGGGAATCAACAGTTTATGTCACTTGTCAAAAACTAGGTAAGATTTTTGTATTAGATAAAAATACTAGACAACAAATTACTGGGTTTTATGCTCCAGGAATAGGGTTTGAAAATATTACAGTACAAGATGAAGAATTGTGGCTTTGCGACCGCGAGGAGCAAACGGTTTATTGTTTAGAAAGAGCAACGGGTAAAGTTAAGTTTAGTGTACTGACTCCTTTTGAAAGTCCTACGGGGTTAGCATTTTATCTGGATATAAATACCGGGGAAAGACAGCTTTATGTCGCTTATGCTGGAGACGAACTTTATATTAGGGATGATCCAAACTCAGAAAAACAGTATGAACTGAGTAAGCGCGATCGCTCTTTTATACATCCTCTTTATTTTTATTACAATGAACAGGAAAAGTATGCTGTTTCTAATGTTTTTTTAATAGAGATGTCTTATGTTGAAGAATTAGAACCATTAGATGAAGTTTTTTTAGAAGATTTAGAATGGCGTATTGCTTTACCATCAGAAACTCATCGCCAAAAAGTTAGGGAAATTTCTCCTATAGGAATACCTTTTACTGAAGAAATTCAAAATGGTGAAAAAGTTGCTGTTTTTCGGTTTAAATCATTGCGTCAAAGTGAAAGGCGTATATTTGGTTGGAAGGCGTTATTAGAAGTCAGGGCAATTAAGTACCAAATTCAACCTTTTAATGTAGAAAATATTCCGGAATTGCCAGAAGGTTTTCAGGAAAAATATCTGGTAGATAATGATAATTTGGCGATGGATAAAGAGATAGTTATCCAGGCAGCAACAGATGCTATTTTACAAGAAAAAAATCTATTGCGTCAACTTCTCAATATTCGGAATTATGTCTATGATCGACTTTCTTATGGAGTAACAACTAAGATTGATACTCCAGATATTGTATTAGAAAGAGGTGTTGGTTCTTGTGGAGAATATGTAGGGTTATTGTTAGCTTTGGCACGATTAAATAATATTGCTTGTCGTACAGTGGGTCGCTATAAATGTCCAGCTTTTGCTGACAGAAAAACTGTGCCTTTAGAGCCAGAATTTAATCATGTTTGGTTAGAATTTTATCTACCTGGTTTTGGTTGGGTTCCTATGGAATCAAACCCTGATGATTTACAAGAAGGAGGACCTTATCCGTTAAGGTTTTTTATGGGTTTAGCTTGGTATCATGTGGAAATTGGTAAAGGAATTAAGTTTGAAACTCTGAAAAGTAAGGGGATACCTGTTAATAAGGAAAAAATTTCAATTGGTAATTTGGCAATTAATCATGTTAGGTTTACCATTTTAGAAGAGCTACCTGGGTTGTAGTTGCAGAAGGAAGAAGTAATATCATGTCCGGTTGAATACTTATAAATAATGATCGAGGAGTCAGGAAGACCGAGTCAGGAGGGAAGAAAAAAGAGGAAAAGGAGAAAGTTTTTTGATCACTAATTATCCGGACATGATATGAGAGGGAATAAGGAAGAAGAGAAAGAACAATTATTTATTACATTCTGTATATGGAAATAATTATTTTGGAGAATGTTTTTATGTAAATATAGGCGTTGGTGATTTTGGCTATGATTTTTTTAAATGGCGATCGCCTAAATACTAATTAAAAAGCATTTTATACTTTATAAATTTAGCTTTCATAGCTTGATTCACCAACGCCTAAATATAGTTTAGTTACTCTAAAGCATTTTTTTTTGATAAAATCTAAAAGAAAAAATCTAAAATTTGAGGAGGAGTTGTGGAATTAACAGTCGTAAATATTATGGCGATAGTAGCATCAGGACTAATGTTAATTGTTACTGGAGGTGTGGTATATTTAACGGCGGCTGAGTGGCGCGATCGTAGACGTCAACAAAGGGATAAAACCACTCGTTGAAGACATTTTTTTTCTCTACTTTCATTTTTAATCATGGCGATAATTTCATTATCGTCTTTTTTTTGTGACACTTTATTTACTAGTTGTACTCTATTGTACTCCAAAGAATATAATACCAGTTTGATAAATGTTTGCTAAAAATAATAGAGATGAGGAGAGGAGAGAGAATATATAATGAGCGTGTTTTTTTTCGTAGTGTCAATTAGTATAATACCAGTTTCATAAAATATGCTACAGTAGTTTGGTCTGTTGGTGGAAATATAGAGATTAATCGTTTAACTACCTTTTTTGAATTTGGTATAATTTTATTGATCAGCAATTATTATATCATGTATATCATGTTATAATAGAGATTATTGATAATAATTTATATATTGCTGTCAAAACTTATCGATATAATTAAGCAATAAAACATATCATTTTATTGCTTTTTTTTCTTACTTTATCCAACGTCAGTCTTTCCTTCTTCCTTACCTACACAGTTTGTAATACAGCAGTTTTCAAGTTGATCAGGTACAAAATTTTATGCTTTTAGGGAACACGGTATCTGAGGACAAGGAATGAATCAAAATTATAGATTAATTTTCAACTGTACCTCACTATCCTGAAATTTGCTGTATTCTCTTTTAAAAATCGTATAACACTTCATCATTGCTTTTAAAAATCGTATAACACTTCATCATGCTTATATGAAATTTGATATTATTAGTGCAAATATGGCACTAGCAAGAATTTATGGTTATCATTCACCAGAAGAGTTACTCAAAAATATTAAAGATATTTCTCGACAGCTTGATTACGATCCTAACCGCAGGCAAAAATTTGTAGCAGCAATGAGAGTAGATAATGCTGTATATAATTTTGAGTCCTTAGCATATCGCAAAGATGGTCAGACAATTTGGGTTTCTGAAAATGCTCGTGCTGTACATGACTCTCAGGGCAAATTGTTGTATTACGAGGGTACTGTTTCTGATATTACTGAGCGGAAAATGGTGCAGGAAGCTTTAAAGTTTCAGCGAAAACAAATGGAACAGTTGCTGCTAAACATTTTGCCAGTTCAAATTGCTCAACGTCTACAAGAAGAACAAAGGGCGATCGCTGATAGTTTTGATGATGTGAGTGTGTTATTTGCTGACTTGGTGGGGTTTACTGAGTTTTGCTCCAATGTTTCTCCCATTGAACTTGTAAATTTTCTGAATTTGATTTTTTCTAAGTTTGACCAACTGACTCAAAAACATCATTTAGAGAAAATCAAAACTATTGGGGATGCTTATATGGTAGTTGGGGGTTTGCTAATTCAGCTAGATAAGCATTTGGAGGCGATCGCTAATATGGGACTAGATATGCAGGTTAGTTTTGCCAATCTATGTGATCGGTTAGAAAAATCTTTGAATTTGCGAGTTGGTATCCATGTGAGACCTGTGATTGCTGGAGTTATTGGTCAAACTAAATTTATCTATGATTTATGAGGCGATACTGTCAATATTGCGTCTCGGATGGAGTCTACTGGTATTTCTCGTAAAATTCAAGTTACCAGTCTTGTATATCAGCGACTCCAGAAAAAATTTGTATTTGAACAGCGGGGTAAAGTTTCAATCAAAGGGAAAGGAGATATGACTACTTATTTTCTTAAGGGAGTGAGGGAGTAGAGGAGTGGGGGATATTGAAGTAATTAGGGTTTGCTGAAAAAATTGGTTGGTGGGGGTAAGACACGGGGACACGGAGACACGGAGACGCGGAGATGGGGAAAACAGGCAAAGGTTTCGGCCATTTTATCATTTTCTTTGTGGGTTTAATACCCCACCGTCAACGGGGGTGTTCAAAATTACATGGGGATTCTAACCCCAAGTAATTTTCCTCCTGTCTCCTGTCTCCTGTCTCCTGTCTCCTGTCTCCTTCTTCAAGTGAAGAAATTTTCTTGAATTTCAGCAGAGAATTTCAATAAATTGATGCAAGTAAGAGCAAATAATATCATGTCCGGTTGAATAGTTACACTTTGGAGGAAAAAAGGCAGAAGGCAGAAGGGAAAGAGCAAGGTTAGAAGGCAGAAGGTTTTTTATAACTGATTATCCGTTAGCGTAGCTCCCCCGGAGGGGAACATGATATAACTAGGGTTTGCTGATTAAATCTGAAAGTATTGACTGATATTGGTTTGAGCAATTTTAGGTCTGGAAAAAGTACCAGCTTTTTGGTGGAAAAAGCTCAAAAAGCTAGTATTTTGGGATGATTATGGCAGAAAACTTGAGGGACAATTCTGACTTCTACCTCCTCGCTCATTCCCATTTCTCCCCTCCTGGGAGGGGGAGGGGCGAGGGGTAGGTTGTCTCCTGTATTCCCATCCTGGGAGGGGTTAGGGGTGAGTTGTCTCCTGTCTCCTGTCTCCTTGTTCTATACTACATTTTGTGGTGCGGAATGTGGGATACGACCTCTGAATTCTTCACAAGCAGCGAATAACCTTGACTTGGTCATAAGCTTTCCTTAATTCAGCCTCACGTTGGGGACTAGAGCGTCCGTAGGTGCCTTGACCTCGTAATTCTTCTGGAGTCGGGACAGTCGTCAAAACTTCTTCTCCTAGATCGTTAAACAAAACTACAGATTCAATCTTGACAAGATGTTGTTGATGTTGCCGATATAAATCGATATATTCTTCTACTACTTGTTGCCATTGTTGGGGCGGACAATAACTCCGCTCTATGAGAAGAACAAAATTAGGCACAGTCAAAACCTGATTGAGCACCAAACCTGCGACCATAAAGCTCAACCAACCGAGTCCAAGAATGGTTAACAGGTAACGATTTAGTTGTTTCATTTCCGTTCTACTAAACTTACCCAAACTTACCCATGCATGACTGCATGCAGCTCTGGAGCTAGCTTCCTGCGCGTGCTGACGCAATGCTGCGCAAACACTGAAGACCACTGACCGCAGTCTGCAACTTATCTTCTCCACAGGCTTAAAATTGGCGGGAACTCCACCTACTGATGCACATAGTTTTCCAAATTGACCGCAGCGTTTCCTGCGGAATGCTTCGCAAACAAGTCTCTGTCATCTTCAAAACTAATAGTAGCAGAACATCAGCAGAACATCAATTTATTTTCAATATTTCTTAATATTTGTCAAACTTTGTCCAATTTTTTTACTTCAGTAGTTAGCCCTATAAATTAGTCTGGAATAAACCTTTTAGGAGTTCTTTGACGGTTTCTGGAGTACCAGTTTTAACGGTAGATTCCCGTAGAGCAGCGATCACTGCTAATTCCTGTTGATTCACATCCCCATAAGCAATAGGATAAACCCGCACCCCACTGTATTGGAGAACGTCTTTGACTTCTGCGAAGACAAAACCTTCATTGGTTTTACCATCAGTTAAGACTAATAGATAAAAAAGACCATTAGGATTAGCTTTCTTTTGTTCGAGCAATTTCCCCAACGCCACCATCATTGCGTCATACATGGCGGTTCCGCCATCGGCACGTAAATTATCAATACCAGCTAGAAACCGTTTGTGCTGCATTTCATCAAAAGGGGCTAATTCCACCATTTCGCTTGGGCGCTCGTTATAACTAATTAAACCTAAATAATTACCTGGATTAATTTCTTGACTAGCAATGCGCAAACCCTCTTTTATCGCCGTTAGAGGTTGTCCTTCCATCGAACCACTGGTATCGATTACCGTCATTAAATAAACTGTACGTCCTGCATCTTTCTGACGCTTCCAAAATGATTGAGCAGTGGTTAAGACTTCTCCCGCTGGAATCGGGGGAAGATTGGGAGCCAAAAGATAGTCTGTCTCGACAAACCCTTGTTGCTGGGCCAGTTTTTTCATGGCATCAGAAGCAGCAAACTCAGCAAATTTTTGCAAGGCTTCTTGTTGTTTGGCTGTATTCCAGGCAAATCCGACCAGAGGATTATTATGAGGAATGCCAAAGGGGATAAAAACGGTTTTCTCAAATCCAGGTACTTTTTTGAGTTGCTGATAATTTAGATATTCCAACGGAAATGCTTGTAACTTATCCTTGTCGCGGATAAAAATTTCTTGCAAGTCTAGAGTAGTGGTTGTGCTAATCAATACCTGTTTCTGAAAGCTTTGAAATACTGACTTGACTTGAGGAGATTCTAAGTCAGCAATTGTTAGGGGTTCTCCATCTTGTTGGTGTCCTGCTGCTCGCCAAAAGATTGAGTAGAGCAGATTAAGAGCCGTAGAACTACTGTAGGGATTGGGATAGCCAACGGAAAGTTTACCAGAGGCGATCGCATTGAGCAACTTGTCAAAATTCACTTCGCCATTTGCAGCTAATTCCCGATAAACACGTTCTTGAAGGACAAAACCGCCAACGTTCGGCACTAAACGGGGAAGGATAGAGATGGTTTTAATTCCTTGACTTGACAGCATTGCCACCCACAAATCATTAGAGGGGGAATACCCTGTCGGTTTCACTTTGCCAGCAGCCAATAACTTGGCGGCAGTTCCCGAAGGAATTTTTCTCACCCCGACTTGAATAACTTGACCAGAACTAATGGTTTTTCTTTCTCGGTTAAAAGCTTGAGCAACTTCTACCAACCAACGTTCATTTTGCTTTTTGATATTGGCTTTTTCTGAAGAGCTGAATATTTCGAGATAAACTTCCTTGGGGTTTGTAGAGGGTTGAGCAGCATAAAGAGGAAACTGTTCAATGGGAGGAAGAGGTTCTTGAATCCCATCGATAGTGTAGCGCGAAGCTACTCGATCGGGAATTAGGGATGTGGCAACGGAAATCTTAGGAAGTAACTTTTCCTGGAGATATCTCTCTGCACTAGCGAAGGAATCTACCTTTTGCTCCACTACACATCCCCAGAGTAAAGCAAGGCACACTCCGATGAGAAACCAGAAACGTCCTTTTTCGAGCATAACTAACCTCCGTGGATTGACGATGATTTTGTCCCGATATTATCTAAGACAGTTTTATTTTCAGCAATGATTACTCGGAGACTGCGGGGTAAACTGGCTTGTTCAGTAGATGCTTCTAAAGAAGACAAAAGCACCCGATCTTGTAACTCTTGTAGCAAACGATGAGTTTCTTGCACTCGCTCACAAGTAGTTTCTAAATGCTGCTGGGTCAGATTTCTGTAGGTTTCAGTTTGCATTTTCTCCAAGGTTAGTAAGGCAAATGCTACTTGCTCGCCAAGAGATAAAACCGTGTAGAGAGTCTCCAATAATTCCGGCATTAAACTTGATTCTCGGTTAGCTATGCGTTGGGCAAAAATTTGGATTTGTTTGACCAAAATGAGGGTTTGTTCCCAATCGGCATCTTTACGTCCTTCAAGTTTTCGTTCAATACTTGCCAATTCATTGAGAAATATTGCTGCATCGAGTAAATTAGCGCCACCGCACCCATAGAATTGTCTGAGTTTCCCAAACCAAACTGCCACCATGACAAGGGCGATTGCTCCCCCGACAATTAAGGTAACGGGGCGATTTCCCAACCAGATAATCAAGCTCACATAGCCTAATCCTGTCCCTACAATTAGAAAATAGGTCTGTGGCAAACCCAAAACTTTACGCCAAAATAATTTCCAGTTCATTACGATCTAACTAATTAGAGCTTGCTGAAAAAGTCTTTTTGCTGAGGCAAGGAATAGGTATGGAGGGAATAGTTAAGAGTCAGGAGTTTAGGGGAGTTATTGAGGAAGTCCTTGAAATAATGGTTTCTTGATTTGTCTGCCTCGCCCCTGCCCCTTTCAGACTCATTTTTTCAACTCTATTAACCGAAAAGCTGATACTTTTTCCAGACCTAATTAAACGGTTTCGATTATCCTATGGCAAAGCATTCAGTAATTGAACGAAGCAGTTACTTATATATATCATCGTAAATTTTCGGGAAGTTGGAAACCAGCCAGTTTTAACGGCTGGATGAAAACGACGGGCGCGGGTTTTAACCCGTAGTCAAAAAAATCAAAAAAATGTGTTATAAGTAAAATCAAAGACACGAAGACCTCTGAATCATGGTGAAAGCCCGATAGCTAATGGACGCTTCAGTTAAATGGTGGTTAACCGAAAAGGTGGCTCGGTGCTTGTCAGCACTCTGTTTCCAGCCGTTAGTCAGCACGTTGTACCTCAGAGCGAGTGAATCAACCAACAACATACTACAAAAAGTAGCCTCAATGGTCTTTGGCCGGAGAGAGTAGTGGCGATTGGCACCGCCTAGTGAGATCCTGCTGTATGCGTACTACGGTACGGTACTGGCAATGTGGCCGTTTTGCCGGAGCGGCATACTTCGTAAACGAGCAATGTGGAAATCGTGGTTTTAACCCGATAGAAAGCTCCTAGTCACGAATCCACGCGACTTTAGTCCGTGGAGTGTCAACAGGATAGGATTATTATCAACACAGGGGGAGGACATCACCTCAAACGAAACAGCAGCACGGCATTTCCAGGCTGAAGAATCCCGGGTTGTCGCATAAGCGCAACGTCGGGAGTATGTCAATAACCACCAGGTTCTTCTTCATATTCTGGCATCTTAGTTTTCTGAGGAATATTTACACGAGGTGCTTGATAGGGTTTTGGAGCCTCATCATCAGCCCAGGCATCTTTTTCTATGTCTTCGTCATATTCATATTCTGCAGCAGGTTTATATTTTTTCTCTTCATATTTCTCCTCTTCATACTCATATCCGCCTGACTCTCCCCAATTATCTTCTTCATACTCATCATAAGTAGGATCTTGTCTTACCTGACGGGCGACTCGTGGTGCAACAACTGCTTCTGTTTCATAATAGTCTTCATAAACTGCTTCTCGCTCTAGCTGCCGTGGAGGGGGAGCAACTTCTTGTTCATAGTAGTCATCATAAATAGGTTCAGGTTCAACTACTCTAGGTCTTCTAGGTTCTGGCTCTGCCCAGTCTTCATCCCATGCTTCTTGAGTTGAGGGTGTTTCTCTGCGAATGGGTTCCCGAGTAGCTGGTTGCCCTGGACTTAATTGATTATCAGGTTTCACAGTGGGAGGATAATATAATCCCTCTTCCTCTTTTTGCCAAGGTGCTTCTCCTAAACCTAAACGTTCTAATACTCCTACTGTTAATTGTTTGAGTTTTTCTTCAGATCCTTCAAACACAATCAGGCGATTTGGCCCACTGCTAACAATTTCATCAATTGAGAGTTCATAAGTACTAATAACTTGATCTGGAATTTGGGGTATACCAATAGAAGCAATAATCAATGACAAAACTTTGCCATCTGTAGTATCAAACTTGAAACCTCTAACTCTACCTAAAAGTTCACCATTTTCTGTCAGGACTTCGCTATTAATTAGGTTACTATAGGCTTCAGCATCAATATCTTCTTCTACTACTTCTTCGTTATCTACTAAGATGACATCACCTATTTCGCAGATATTATTGAGAAACATAAACTTAGGTATTCCAGCTACGGCTAATATATTGTCTCGTAGTCCAATAGCTACTACCTCCCGCCGATCGACGTCTACCCATAACTGGCTTACTACTCCTAGGCGCTTACCTTTATCACGAGTGATTATTTGAGTTCCTAACAGATCGGAGCGTTGCCAAATTTGTTCAAATGTCATTATTGTTTAATCCCAATTCTTAATAATAAGTCAAAAGTCAAATAACAAGTCAAAAGTCAAAAGTCAAAAGTCAAAAGTTAAGAGCAATTAATAATTTTATATTGTAATTTACCAATAAAGAATTTAGTCAAACCGAAGCAGTATTATCATAAGCATAAGTCAAAAGTCAAAAGTTAAGAGAAATTACTAATTTCTATGTTGCAATTTATCGGTTTTTAATCCACAGGAGCTTATTCTCACTCCTGTCTCCTGTCTCCTGCCTACTATCTCCTGTCTCCTGACTCCTGTCTCCTGACTCCTGTCTCCTGTCTCAAATAGATTTAATCTCTAGTCATTTTAATCCCTAAAACTTGGGTATGAGCGCCCCTAGCTTGAGTCACACCGATAGTATGCTGGGATGATTCCATCATTGGCCTCCGTAGACTAACAACTATAAATTGAGCTTGTTGTGCCTGTTGTTTTATCATTTTAGCTAATCGCTCCACATTTGCCCCATCCAGAAACATATCCACTTCATCAAAGGCGTAAAAAGGAGATGGGCGGTAACGCTGTAAGGCAAATATAAAGCTTAAAGCTGTCAAAGATTTTTCTCCCCCAGACATAGAGGCCAATCTCTGGACTGGTTTTCCTTTGGGATGGGCGACTAAATTTAACCCACTGTTGAATGGGTCTTCTTTATCATCTAACTGTAGATAGCCATCTCCTTCAGAAAGTTGGGCAAAAATGGTCTGAAAATTTTGATTCACAGCATTGAAAGCCTCAAAAAATGAACGTTGTCTCAAGGTAGTAAAGTTTTCTATTCTTAACAACAGTTCCGTGCGCTCTCCTTCCAGAGTAGCTAACTTTTGACTTAGCTCTTCCAAACGTTTTTGGGTTTGGTCATATTCTTCTAAGGCCAACATATTTACAGGTTCTAGGGCCTGAAGTTGTTTCTGTAGCGATCGCACCTCCTTATCTAATTCTCCTATTTTAATATTTTCCGGCACTTCTGGCACTTGTTCGGGTAATTCTGCCTTTTGTTCTTCTAACTGAGTCCGTAAAGCGACTAACTGTTCCCGACGTCCCTCCTGAGATTCTTGCAGTTTTTGTAGTTGCCATTCTAATTGTTGTTTAGCTAAATAAAGTTCCCGCACACTTGCCTCTGCTTGGTCTCTTTTTTGTTTTTCTGTGCCTAACTTTTCTTCTGCTTTGGCCATACCTGCTTTAATTTCAGCAATTTGCTCATCTACAACCGATAATTGACTATCTATATCTTTAATATTTTCCCTAGCTGCTAATTCTTGCTCTTGATCTTCTGACTGCCTACGAGAAATAGCTTCTACCTTTTCTTGTAAAAGTCTTTGTTGATTTTCCAACTCCTGAAATTGTTGTTGAGCAGCTCGCCAAGCACCCTCCCGCTCTTGTAATACTCCCTCTTGAGACCGAATCATCCCCTGCATTTGTTGCCACTCACTATGAGTATGAGACTTTTCCAACTCAGCCAAAGTTTGCTTTAACTCTGTTAATTGGACTTCTCGTGCCGGAATTTCTTGGTCTAGGAATGTTAATCTAGTTTGAGCATTGGATAGTTCCCGATTATTTTTCTCTAATTGCCCTTGCCCTTGCTCCTGTTGTCTGCTCAATTTTTGCAATTCTGACTCAATTTGCTCCACTTTGAGCTGAGTTTCTCTAAAATACTGCTTCCCTTCCATCAAAGCTTGCGCCCGCTCTTTCACATCCTCCTTTCTCCGAGAAATCTCTACCTGACAGCGCTCCAAAACAATCTCTATTTCCTGGAGGCGCTGACGATGAACTTCCATTTCCCCTATTTCTGCCGACTCATTACCATCAACCGTGCCAAAATGCAAGCTACCAGAACGACGGGACACACTTCCCCCAGTCATCGCCCCACTGGCCTCCAATATTTCCCCATCCAGAGTAACTATTCGATGTTTACCCAAATACTTCCGAGCATTTGCCAAAGTATCAAATACCACCGTGGAGCCAAACACATAAGCAAAAATATTCTGATAACGAGAGTCACAGTCAATCAAATTCACCGCATAATCAATAAACCCCGCTGCCCCCCAACGCAAACTATCATCCCGGTTGAGGCGAGGAGGGCGAATTTTATTCAAAGGCAAAAACGTCATTCTCCCAGCTCTTTGTCGCTTCAAAAATTCAATCCCGGCAGCTCCCACTGCATCATTTTCTACCACCATATTCCCCAGACGACCCCCAGCGGCAATTTCTAAAGCCAACTGATATTTTGGTTCTACCCTCCCCAGTTGTGCCACTAAACCACAAATGCCAGAAATACCAGACTGTTGCAGCATTTTTGTGGCATAAGTTCCCGAAGCTTCTTGAACTGCCTGTTGTTGGGCTTCTAATTTATCTAATTTCCGTTGTCTTTCCCTTTGTTCTTGAAAGAGGCGAATTTGAGTATCTTGTTGAATTTGCAGGTCTTGTTCTACTGCTGCTAATTGTTTGGTCAAGGATTCTACTTGATAATTGGCGGTTTCTCTTGACTTTTCTACTTTTTTATGGTAATTATTTTTATTTTCTATTTCTACCCCCAGGGCGGCCATAGACTCTTGCTGTTCCTGGATTTGCTTTTCCAACTGATGTATTTGTTCCTTAACTCTTGCTTGTTCGGTCAGTTGGGGGTTGAGAGTTTGCTGTAGGGTTTCAATTTGATGATGAAGTTGGGCTTGTTCTTGTATCCAAGCTTCGGCAGTAGAGGCAATGGCACTAGCTGACTCTCGTTGTTGGTTAAGGGTTTCCCGTGCTTGGTTGCGAGTGGACTCTAGAGATTCGACTTCTTGAGCTTGAACAATTTTGTTTGTGGCTAATATTTCCAGATTTTGTTGATGTTTCTGTATTTCTTGTTCGAGTTGGCTGAGGTTCTTGATGGTTTGGTCAATGGTGGTTTCTAATTCTTTATGCTTTTGTGTGAGTTGACGGCGGTCAGCTTCTTGGGTGGCAAGGGTTGATTGTAGGGCCAACAGTTCTTCTTCTCCCAAAGCCTTAACTTGGACATTGAGTTGGTCTAATTCAGTTTGGGCCTGTTGAATTTCGGTTTGTTTAGTTTGAATATTTTGGTTAATTTCCGTAGCAGAGCGATCGCCTGATTCTATATTTTCTCTAAGTTTCCATTCTTGTTTTTGGAGGTTTTGCCATTTGAGAATTGTTTGCCAGAGACTCTTTTGTTCCAGTTGACCCCGCAATTCTTGATATTTTTGAGCTTTTACACAGTCTTGGGAAAGACGGTCACATTGTTTTTTCAGTTCTTTTTCTACAATGCGACTTTTTTCTTCTTGTTCTTTCACCAAGTCTAATTTATCTTTGGCCAGGGTAATTTTTCTATCAAATTGAGCCACTCCTGCCATTTCATCAATAATTTCCCGACGTTCGCGAGACTTCATGGAAATAATGCTGGTTACGTCACCCTGAAGCACAACGTTATATCCTTCGGCGTAGACCCGGAGTTGATTTAGTTGTTCGTGGAGTTCGGTCAGGGTGCATGGTTGACCATTCATATAATAAGTGGATGTGTAAGTCCCTTGTTTTGTGACTCGGAGGCGACGGGAAATACTCCACTCACTTAAAGAATGAAAAGATGAAGCTATCTCAAATGGATCTTCAGATTCTGGAGTATTTCCTCCATTTGTTATGACTTCTGGTGGATTTTCTGTAGTTGTTTGGGTTTCTGACTCTGAAGGTTCGGGGTCTTCGTAGCCATTTAGACTCGTTTTTATATCTTCTAAATCAAAAGTGACTTTGACAATAGTTTCGACAGTTTTGCGTCCTGCTAATTTGTTATTAACTAGGTCTGGCAGGCGTTCAGCTCTCATACCTTTGGAAGTGGATAGGCCCAGGCAGAATAAAAGTGCGTCGAGAATATTGGATTTGCCCGAACCATTAGGCCCAGAAACCACAGTAAATCCGGGCAGCAACGGAATAGTAGTAGTGCCACCGAAAGATTTAAAGTTAGTTAGTTCCAGGCGTTTGATATGAACCATGAAGGCCAGTTTGTGGACTGGGTAGATTTTGGGCTTTTAATTATTCTAGACATTATAGACAGGACGTAAACTACCCAGCATCATAATCTCTGATTTGATGCGGGCTTTTCGTAGCCCTCCAGTATATCCCATATAGTCCGCTGTCTTGGCACGAAATCAAGACTGCTAACTTCACAGGATAACCAGGGACCTCCAGGCAGGTTTACACTCAACCCCAAAGCAGTTATATTTTTTGCACCATTATAATCAGCATCGCCTTTCCACCCACAATGAAAGCAGTGGTAGTTTTTACCCTTCCTATATGTAGTTTCTTTTGTCGGACTTATATGCAAACATTTATGACAAGTAAGGCTAGTATATGCTGGATTAACTAATATTAATTTCACGCCATGTAACACACATTTATAAGCAAGAAACATTCTGAACTGATAAAAAGCCCAACTATTAGATAATCTTCTTTCTTTCTTACTTCTTGGTTGCTGATTAGTTCTTTGTCTAATATTAGTTAAATCTTCTATGGCAATAGAATTTTTATCAGTCGCTGCTTTTCTGACTAAATAAGTTGTTATTTCGTGATTAACGTGTTTTTGAAAGCGTCGCTCTTTTCCTGATAACCGTTGCTGTAGTTGCCGACATCTTTTCCGACTACTACGAGTGCCTTTAGATGCTTTTTTTTGTAGAACTGCTCTGATTTGAGAATAATGATTTCTCTTAGAAGTTATATTTTTACCTGACCATGATTCACCTTCAGATGTTGAGGCTATATCTGTCCTGCCTAAATCAATTCCTATTATTTTATTTGTTGGCTCTGGCTCCGGAACAATATGATGAACATGAATGTTTATATAGTAAGTTCCATCTTTTCTTTTAGTTAAGACTGCTGAAGTAGCCTTACTACCTTTTAAGATTCCTCGTTGATAATTACCTATTAATAACTCAAACTTTGTGCGCTTACTCAAAAGCTTTAAACTCACAATCCATTTCTTTGTATCTAAACTAAATGTTCTACTGTCGTAATCAACTGATGTTGGTGCAAAAGTTAATTCTTTTTTTATATGATTAGTAATAGAAGTTTTGCGATTAGAACATACTCGTCTAATAGCGTGAATTGTAGTTTGTGCTGATAACTGAAACTTTTCTCTAACTGTACCGTACATCAAAGCTTGCATGGCCACATTATTTGTCAGTTTTTTGTCACTATTTTTGTCTACATACTGACAAGCATGAGCAAACATTTCCATAGTGGCTTCTATTTCTTTTGCCACTTCTGGGCTGACCTTTAATTTACAGGATATAGTTGTTATTTGCTTCATTATTATACGATATTTCAAATGGTGAAAAATATCAATCAACAATGAAGCTTCATTTTATTTGAAATTAAAAATTCCTCCCGGCGCTGAATCATAGATTACAACGCGGGACTCCTTTTTGATATTTAGTTGAGATTTGTGGAATGGGCATCTTGCCCGTTCCAGATATTTGCCCGCATTAACGAAGTCAGAAGTCAGAAGTCAAAAGTCAACCCACCCCCGCCCCTCCCAGGAAGGGAGCCAGGAGGGGAAGTAGGGGATGCGTGAGCAACTCTCCAAAAATATTGCGCCTTAAAAGGCAGGGTTGCGCGACCCATATTATTTTGATAAGAATTTTTGCTTACTTCCACAGCATTTGCTTTTGTTGCGGATGTCGCAATAGGAGTTTTTGCTCAATAGTTGTTTTTGTTGCGGATGTCGCAATAGGAGTTTTTGCTCAATAGTTGTTTTTGTTGCGGATGTCGCAATAGGAGTTTTTGCTCAATAGTTGTTTTTGTTGCGGATGTCGCAATAGGAGTTTTTGCTCAATAGTTGTTTTTGTTGCGGATGTCGCAATAGAAGTTTTTGCTCAATAATTGCTTTTGTTGCGGATGACGCAATAGGAGTTTTTGCTTAGTTTCTCTTCGGCAGTTTTGTTGCGGATGACGCAATAGGAGTTTTTGCTTAGTTTCTCTTCGGCAGTTTTGTTGCGGATGGCGCAATAGGAGTTTTTGCTTACTTCCACAGCATTTGCTTTTGTTGCGGATGACGCAATAGAAGTTTTTGCTTAGTTTCTTTTCGGCAGTTTTGTTGCGGATGGCGCAATAGGAGTTTTTGCTTAGTTTCTTTTCGGCAGTTTTGTTGCGGATGGCGCAATAGGAGTTTTTGCTTAGTTTCTTTTCGGCAGTTTTGTTGCGGATGGGATTAGCAGTATCGGGGGCAATTCTACAAAGCTTAATCCGTAATCCTTTGGCAACTCCAGGTATTATTGGCGTGAATGCTAGACCTAGTTTAGCTGCAGTGGTAGTAATTGTACTGTTGCCAAATGCTCCTCTCTTTGCTATACCTATTTCTGCCTTTGGTGGCGCGATCGCTATTTCAATTCTCATTTACCTACTTGCTTGGGAAAAAAGGAACTCAACTATGTACTTAGTTTTGATTGGTATTGGTTTAAATACCATCGCCAGCGCTTTAACTACTGTAATGGTGACATTCGGCGAATTACAGCACTTTTGAGGAAGCGTGAGGTACAGCTATAAGACTATTTATTTCTATATTCCCTGTTGCCTGTTGCCTAGAGCAATAAAACTTTGTACTTCATCAACTAGAAAACTGCTGTAAATAGTGTTTCTCAAGCTTTAATTTGGATTACAGGTAGTGTCCACGGCCGCAGTTGGGAAAACGTTTTGCCATTACTACATCAGAATTAGTTGCAACAATGATCTATTAATATTAAAAAAATAATTCAATAAGCTTTGGCTACTACAGAACTTTTGGACTTGGCAGGGCGATCGCCGGATTCTCTGTCTGGAGGCCAAAGGCAACGAGCTTGGATTGCGATGGCCTTAGCTCAAGATACAGAAATTTTATTGTTGGACGAACCAACTACTTTTGTGACGTTCTCCTACATCAAATCAAAGATTATGATGTAGGCTTCCCCACCTCACGGACGCGGGCTTTCTGTTTCACAGGGAGTGCAACCACTTAACCCTCACCAGACAGAGACGATGAGACCCACCGCCTTTTTGTACTCAACAATTCTGTACTCACCTAGTTCCCTCAAGAGTTTTACCTTTTCACGGGTTGACTAGAACTTCTGAATTGAACCCCATACTCTATGTTGTTTTCATGGTTCTTTTCAGGTGCGTACTACCGCTACTCCTGATATAATCAACAATAACACAAAAAAGTACACAATGCAAGAATTAATAAGTGGACGCTACGCGGTTTATTTGTTGGTCGGCAATTCCCCTCCCGTTAACATTTGTATAACGGGAGACCCCTTGCCGACATCAAAGTTGGACTTAGCTCACCAGATTGAACTTCTGGATTTGCTCCAGGATTTGAATGATTCTCAGGGGCGGACCATAGTTATGGTTTTGCACGATCTGAATCAAGCTTGTAGATATGGGGATAATTTGATTGTGCTACGGGATGGCTAAATTGTGAATCAGGGCCATCCAGAGCAAATGATGACAGTGGGAATGGTTCGTTTAGTATTTGGCTTAGAGTCTCAAATTATTCAAGACCCTGTAAGCGGGACACCAATGTGCATACCAATGGGTCGCAAAACTTGACAAATTCAAAATATTTGTATATATCTATTTAGTTAAGAAGTTTTATCATTTAATTTTGATATAGCAAAAAATCTCAGACCATACGGAAAGTTTTGCTAACACAGAACTTTCCGGGATAATTTTGTGCAAATGTTTTCACGGAAAGTTTTGCTAACACAGAATTTTCCGGGATAATTTTGTGCAAACGTTTTCTATGTCTTATAGAAACAATGAGGCATTGCCTCAATGTAATGGTAAGTAGCTGAAGGTAAAATTGAAAAACTTATGTTTTGCGTTGATACTTAATCTAAAAATCATTACCATTCAGCAACGCTCGTATTTATGAAGATTCGATGAAGAGGAAACTAGTATTTATGAAGATTCGATGAAGATTCTATATTTCATAGCATATCCGAGGAAACCCGTATTTATGAAGATTCGATGAAGATTTTATATTTGATAGCGTATTCATCGAAAAATAATGATATACCTAAAAAGATGAAGAAATTTAGGTAATAAAAATAAGCAGTCATGGATGAGCATCAGGGTAACAACAACGCGGTGGATATATCTGGATCTTTTTTCACACCCATTGTCTCAACTGACAAACAGGATTACGCGCCTGGTGAAACGGCAGTAATTACTGGGAGCGGCTATACGCCGAATTCGGAGGTGATAGTTGAGATTACAGATGACCCGGATGATCCGGGGGATGATGCTGAAGTAGATGTATATCAACCCATCAACGTGACTGTAGATGAATCTGGTCAGTTTACGGTCGAGTGGTTTGTGCCCATTGATAATAATGGTACTGGCAGCGGTCCTCCCGATGCCTTAAATGCAACGTTGAATTTGACAGCAACGGGAAGTGGTGCAGATTTGATGTTTGGCACATCAGATGACGAGGTGGCGGTAACGACCTTTACTGATGCTCTGCTGGCAGATCCTGTACAGACTTATTTCGTACCTCTGCCAGAAGACGATTTATTCGCAACCTTTGACACGATCAACTCAGTTGCTAATGGCGATATCAATAATGTAATCTCAGTGGCGATCGCCGCAGATAACACTATAGTCTATTACGACCACTGGGAAGACGGTTACGATCCGAACCCTAATGATACGGTCAATAAACAGGCCAGTACGGAGATCTGGGGGGATGGCGACCTGACTAATGGGATTGCACCTGGTACTGTTGATGATATTCTCAGTGGTGGCGATGCAATTGTCCTGGATAATGCTATTCCTTCTACCAATAACTACCGAAACCCCAACACCATCCTGTATGATGGTGCTGATAGAATTCAGACCACACTGCCTATTGCCGTGACCCGCTTTGCCTTCCCAGACAATCCAGGTTCTCTCATGGCAGGTGCAGTTGAAGTTTTCAACCAGGATTCTTGGGGCGATCGCTTCATTGCACCCGTGGGTGAAAACACGACAAGCTTCACCGATGCGTTTGAGTATTCGGTCTTTTATGTAATGGCCGGCGACGATGGTACAGAGCTGTTCCTGAATGGCTTGCAGATAGACATTAACGGTGACAGCGTGATTGATGCTAACGATGTCCTGAACATAGGTGATAATTTTGTTATTGAAGATCTCCAAGAAGGGGATGAACTGACTTCCAGCAGACCAGTTCAGGTAGACCTTGTAACAGGTGACATTGGTGATACCTACGAATTACGGTGGTACGCCCAAGTTGATGCCGATGAATGGTCTAACGAATACATTACCCCAGTTGCTGAGGAAGTTGGTTCCACAGGTTACTGGTTCTATAACCCCAATGACTCAGAAATTACAATTTCCTATGAGGGCGGGAATAGTCCCAATGGAACCTTTGATGTTGCGGCTAACAGTTCCACATTTATAGAAGTGGACTCTGATGGTGACATCAATTTGTCCGGGGATAATTACTCTGGTCTGCGCTTCTTTACAGATGCTACTAATAACGGTGGCGCTACCCCCAATTTCTATGGTTTAGCCCAAGTAGATGCAGACGGTGGTGGCCAAATTTATGATTGGGGCTTCCCATTAATACCGACCGATCAGCTAACCTCACAGGTGCTGGTGGGATTAGGACGCGGTGCGACCGATGATGGTCTGCCTCTCAACAATCAAAACGAAGAAAGCAGGAGTGTTGTTTGGGTCACGCCCATTGAAGATAGCAACATCTTTATTGACTTTGATGGGGATGGCACATTTGACAATAACGTTGCTGTCAATGCCTTAGATTCACTGCGAATCGTAGACGATACTGCCTTCTTCTCTGGGGCAGAAAATGACCAGGATCTGACCGGAGCTATTATTGTTTCCAATACGTCTGCGGATAGCGATGGCCAGCCAAATGGAACACCAGTCAGCATTGCAGCTGTCTGGGGACAAGATCCACCACGCTCGTTGTCTAATGATGGTGAAGCTTTAGATTTAGGAACAGCGATCGTGCCATTGGCAAATCCTGCTATTAATAAGGAAGCCGTTAGCGTTACCAATCCAGACGGGACCACGGATAGCGATGGCATTGTAGACCAGGTTGGCGATGTCATTAATTATAAGATTACGGTTAGTAATGCCGGTTTCCAAGATCTAACAGGTGTCGTGGTCACAGACCCCCTCTTAGCAAATCTGAGTGGCCCAGTTGAGTCTATAAACACTGATAACATTTTACAGAGTGGAGAAACTTGGACTTACACGGGAAGCTATACCGTTCAGGAGTCTGACATTGATAGCAATGGTGGTGGTGATGGGGATATTGACAACATTGCCACAGTTGATACCGATGAGACACCTCCGTCTAGCGATTCTGAAGAAGTGCCGATCAATCTGAGCAGCATTAGCGGTAATGTTTCTGAGGATACTGACAACAATGACACTGGTGATGTCAACCTCGAAAACGTCACGGTGGAATTGCTTGACGATCAGGGTACAGTTATTAGTACTACCACAACGGATACCGATGGTAACTATGAGTTCACTGACTTAGAGGCGGGTGATTACACTGTTCGTCAAACTAACTTGCCTGGTTACAGCAATGTTAGTGACACTGATGGAGCTAACGATAATCTGATTAGTGTCACGTTACCAGGAGATGAAGACTCCACGGGCAATGATTTTGTGGATGAGCGAGTTGGCACCATATCAGGTACCGTTTTTGAAGATACTGATAACAATGGTACGGGAGATACTCCTCTAGAAGGCGTCACTGTAACGTTGCTAGATGACCAAGGCCAGACTGTAGACACTACAACTACAGATGTTAATGGTAACTACTCCTTCACAGATGTAGAACCTGGAAACTACAGTGTCCAAGAAACCAACCTACCTGGTTATGAAGATGTGAGTGAGGTAGATGGTGAATTGGACGGTGGTGATGATACCGACAATGGTGACAACAATATTGTTAACAACATCCCGGTTATTCTCACACCAGGTGAAGACGATACTGGTAACAATTTCGTTGATGAGATAGTTTTGGGTTCCATTTCAGGAACAGTCAAAGACGACCAAGGAAACCCCTTATCGGAAGTCACAGTTGAATTATTTGACGAAAACAATGACCTAGTAGATACAACCACAACAGGTACAGATGGTACATACTCATTCAACGATGTCGAACCGGGTAACTACAATGTAGTCGAAACCAACCCAGCGAACTTCCCTGGCAATGTTAGTGACCAAGACAGCACCCCTGACGGTGATGATGCGGACAGCAATACCACAGTAGACAACAGCATTGGAGTCACCCTGGAACCAGGAGAAAATGACGATGGCAATGACTTTGTTGACAGTAACAATGGTTCCATTTCAGGAACAGTCAAAGACGACCAAGGAAACCCCTTATCGGAAGTCACAGTTGAATTATTTGACGAAAACAATGACCTAGTAGATACAACCACAACAGGTACAGATGGTACATACTCATTCAACGATGTCGAACCGGGTAACTACAATGTAGTCGAAACCAACCC
>NZ_JAAHGM010000072.1:0-6261 GCF_010692625.1 Okeania sp. SIO2C2 | reverse complement strand
CGGAAGTCACAGTTGAATTATTTGACGAAAACAATGACCTAGTAGATACAACCACAACAGGTACAGATGGTACATACTCATTCAACGATGTCGAACCGGGTAACTACAATGTAGTCGAAACCAACCCTGTTGGATATCAAGATGTGAGCGACCAAGACAGCACCCCTGACGGTGATACTGCGGACAGCGATACCACAGTAGACAACAGCATTGGAGTCACTGTGAACCCTGGGGAAGACGATACTGGTAACGATTTCGTTGATGAGTTGCAAGTTCCACTACTCTCCTTAATTAAGGACGGTAGCTACGTTGATGTAGGTGATGACGGTCTCAACCCTGGTGACCAACTCAACTACACCTTTGATGTCACCAACGACGGCAATGTCTTAATCACTGGTGTCGCGATTAACGAACAATCCTTCGACTTACCTGGTCCGATTGAGATTACAGCTCCAGCAGATATTGACTTGTCTCCAGGGGAAACCCAACAATGGACAGGAACTTACACCTTAACTCAGGAAGATATTGATGGTTTAGTTGCTGACCCAGTGGTAGATAACGTGGCAACTGCTACAGGTACTGACCCCAATGGAGACCCTGTGGAGAGTCCAGAAGACCCGGCAGAGATTCCATTCGATCCACAAGCAGTCCTCTCCTTAATCAAGTCAGGTAGCTATTTTGATGTAGGTGATGACGGTCTCAATCCTGGTGACCAACTCAACTACACCTTTGATGTCACCAACGATGGCGATGTCTTAATTACTGGTGTCACGATTAACGAAGTATCCTTCGACTTACCTGGTCCGATTACCATTACTCCTCCAGCAGATACTGACTTGTCTCCAGGGGAAACCCAACAATGGACAGGAACTTACACCTTAACTCAGGAAGATATTGATGGTTTAGTTGCTGACCCAGTGGTAGATAACGTGGCAACTGCTACAGGTACTGACCCCAATGGAGACCCTGTGGAGAGTCCAGAAGACCCGGCAGAGATTCCATTGGACGATCTAATTCCCGGCTCCATTTCTGGTACAGTCACCGATGATGATGATAACCCACTGGAAAATGTACCCATCGAATTGTTGGATTCTGATGGTAACTCTGTAGGCACTACGACTACAGGTCCAGACGGCACATACTCATTCACAGATGTAGAACCTGGAAACTACAACGTTGTAGAAACCAATCTACCTGGTTATCAAGATGTCAGTGAGGAAGATGGTCTAAATGACGGTGGTGATGACACAGATGGTGGTAACAACAATATCGTTAACAACATCCCAGTTATCTTAGAACCTGGTGAAGCAGATACAGGTAACGACTTTGTGGATGGTCTAATTCCAGTAATTGCAAGTCCTGGTGTCCGCACACCCGGATTCTGGCAAAACAAGAAGTGGCAGAAATTCTGGGACGGCATCGAAGGCAACGAACCTTCACAAGCAGGTAAACCAGACTTCCCCGATGGCGACCTCTTCTATCCACCTTACACCAACTCAGAGGAACCCGGAAAAGTCCTCGATCCCGTGACAGGAGAGTATCAAACTGGCATTCTGATCGGTGACTACAACCGCAATGGCAAGACTGATGAGGATGAAAACACGATCTTCTACACTACTGATGAAGCATTGGATATTATCAAAGCCTCAAACAAGGTGCAACAAGACAAGCGGTACACCCTTGGACGTTCGCTCAATGCGTCCTGGTTGAACTACCTTGCAGGCAACCCAGCACCAACGGACGATATCACCGATGGTATTCAATGGCTTCAGACCCTAACACCAGATGAAGATAGTGATGGCAAGGGTGACGGTGCTCTCGAAGACCTGGTGACTGGTATCGATAGTCCGCCAATTGCAGCAAGCTCCGGTTTCTGGAACGGCGGTATTGATAGCCCTATTTCCAGTTTGCCCAGTCCCTATGATCAAAATATTGGTATGGAAGGTGCATTGCCGCTTCCTGCTGGTAATGAGATCCACGGGATACTAGACGACTACAACAACAACGGTTTGTAATTGTGCATCCACTAATTCTGCTTTAAATTGGGCATGATTAGCTAGTTATAGTCCGAACTTCAAATCAATTACAATATACAAGGTGTGGTGGAGGATATCTGCCATACCTCTTTTTTAGATCATCACAATGAGCAAACTTTGTTTATCCTTAACCCAGAAAAACCAAAAACAGTTTTTGTAATACCAATTTCATAAAATATTGCAAAGCGTGAGGACACAGGGAACAGGGAACACCGGAGCTGGGAACAGGGGACAGGGAACAGAGAAACATAAATATTAAAGAGGAAAAAAGGTGGAAATTTTAGAATTTATGGAATTTGTGATTTCTTCTTTTAAGAAGAAATCACAAATTAAGATGTAACTGCCTTTGCGTGAATTTGGTATAACTATATTCAAAGCATCAATGTCACCACTACAAGGAGAAAGAACTTTTGCCGTTCTACTAAACTTACCCAAACTTACCCATGAATGATTGCATGAGCTTTGGAGCTAGCTTCCTGTTTCACTGAAGACCACTGACTATTGTCTGTAACTTATCTTCTCCACAGGCTTCAAATCGCTTGGAACTCAAGCTACTGATGCACATAGTTTTCTAAGTTGACAGCAGCATTAAAATCTCTGTCAGCAGTGAAACCACATTCACTACATTTATAAGTTCTCACATTCAACGGCATTTTCTGTTGATGCCCACAATTTGAACATATTTGAGAACTTGGATAAAATCTAGGAGCTATGACTAATTCACTGCCGTACCACTCACACTTGTATGTAAGTTGACGCTTAAATTCATAAAAGCCACAGTCTGCTATGGCACTTGCCAGTTTATGGTTTTTGAGCATTCCACTTACATTCAAATCTTCTATGACTATGGTGCTGTGGTTCAAAGCTCGCCCATGTTGTCAGTTGATGAAGTGCATCTGCTCTGATATCTGCTACTTTTTTGTGTAGTCTTGCTAGCTTTTTGATGGCTTTAGCTCTGTTAAAAGAGCCTGGCTCTTTTTTGATGACACGGCGCTGATAACGAGTTAGTCGTTTTTTGGCTTGCTGATAGGCTTTAGGGTTGGCAAAGGGTGTGCCATCGCTACAAGTTGCTAAAGTGTTTATTCCCACATCTACACCGATAACATCTCGTTTTTTGGCAGTATGGGTTGGTTCATTATCATATTTAAAGCTGATGTACCAATTATTTGCACGTTTAGATATTCTCACATTTTTAACTATTACAGATGGTAAGATTTCGTAAGTTTTTACTATTCCTATTCTGGGTAACTTTATATAGTTTCCTTGAATAATTTTGATACTACCTTCTAAATAGAAACTGTCTTTTTTCCCTTTTTTCTTAAACTTTGGGAACCCATGTCCCCGAATAGTTAAAAAGTTTTTGAATGCCCTTTCTAAATCTCTTAATGCTTGTTGAGGGGCACATTTTGATACTTGATAGTACCAAGGATTGATTGGTTTAACTTCAGCTACTAAACGTTTATGTAAAGTAATTGCACTAGGGCGTTTTTTTGTTTCTTGATACTCACTAATACAATAGGCTAATCCCCAGTTGTAAGCGTGCCTAGCTACACCTGCGTGTTTAGCAAGAATTGTTTTTTGTTTGTTGTTAAGTTTTAATTTAGTCTTTATTGATTGCACAATGGGTACTATACCTCCAATAAATCTATGACATTGATTCTATTATATGACAAAGAATGTCTAGTTATGTACAATCTTGTCCAATTATTTGACTTCAGTAGTTAGCCCTCATATCATGTCCGCTGGGGCGCGTTTGTATAAAAGTTAGCGTGAATATCTACAGGAAATTTACGTTTTTTCAAGTTTTTAAGCCTTCTTCCCTCTTCCTTCTTCCCTCTTGCTTCTTCCTTACCTTCACGCTTACAATACCGATGCTAAACGAATCTGTCGGATTGGCGACGTATAGGAGGAAAAACAGTTATCAAGATTTGGTAATGGTGAAGATGCAGAATGTTTTTATACCTAATTAAACAGATTTGATATGAGATGGTCAATCAGCAGGCCAACACAGACATCTGGGGAGATGGTGACATCTCTAATGGTGCAGCACCAAGAGTTTTAAAGGAGACTTTTAAGGTTTTGGGGGCAGTGGAAGTAGAATAGACGGTGGTGGTGCATAGTCATGGAAAAAGAAGTGTAGGGAGATGGAGACCCACCCCTCGCCCCTCCCCCTCCCAGGAGGGGAATTTGGGGAGATGGGGGGATGGGGAGTGTGGGAAAAATTAAAAAATATATATCCTCACCATTACCATGCAGGACTACCGAATAGATATTTACGGAGCAGCTAATACAGTCAAAATGGACTTCTCGGTGTTAGACTAAAATGTCGAGCAAATCATAGACACGACTGAATGAGCAAGAATTCAACTATTGATACAAAAGAGCAAATTCTTAATGCTGCGGAGAAACTTTTTGCTTCTCTAGGCTTTGCTGGAACTTCTCTAAGGGCCATAATTCGAGAGGCAGATGTGAATTTGGCTGCAGTCCATTATCATTTTGGTTCAAAAGAAGAATTATTTATCGCAACAGTTCAACGAGTAGCACAACCCATTGTTGAAGAACAACTACGACAACTGGCAATTCTGGAAGACTCTGAAGACCTCCCTTCAGTGGCAGAAATTTTAGCAGCTGTAATTACCCCACCACTACAAATAATTCAGGATAGCTCAGAGCAATGTCTAATTCATGCCAAATTTATGGGCCGTTGTCGCACAGAACCCTATCCAATTCAGAGACTAGCGGAAGCAGAATTTAGTAGAACTCACCAAAGATTTCTAGATATAATGCAGAAAGTGCTTCCGAATCAATCTCCAACGGAATTAGAATGGAAACTCGATCTTGTGATAGCGATGTTGATCCGAGTTCTCAATCAAATTGAGCCATTAGAACCCCTGAGTGAAAAAAGTTCTAGTGAGGAAATTGACGATCTTGTAGAACGTCTAGTAACTTTTATCACTTTTGGAATTAGTGCTTAGGTTAGTGCCGCTACGCGGAAGTCAAAAGTCAAAAGTCAAAAGTCAAAAATATTGATTGGTAAGGCTTTTAGGATTTTGTAACTGGTTAGTTATTTCTGCCATTCTGCACTAGAGAGTAGGGAGCAGGGAGAAAGAATTGATGAATAAGAGTGAGATAATTAATTTTATTTTCTATTATCGGAGATGTCTAATGAAGTGGATGTTCTGTTGAGGTTATAAAATCAACTTAAAAGTATAATCATTATTTATTATTATCACACTTTTAATTAAATGACTGAACTGTTTACCTTAATATTTGATGTTGACGGGACTTTGGCAAATACAGAGCGAGATGGCCATAGAATAGCTTTTAATCAGGCTTTTGCTACAGCAGGGTTAGATTGGGAATGGTCAGTTTCGTTATACGGAGAATTGTTGGAAGTAGCGGGTGGCAAAGAACGTATCAACTTTTATATTAGTCGGTATCAACCAGAGTTTAAATCATCTCTTCCACTCCAGGAATTAATTTATAATCTGCACGCCACGAAAACTCAATATTATCAAAGGTTATTAGCAACAGGAACTATTCCATTGCGCTTGGGTGTAAAAAGATTATTAGCAGAGGCACGAAATCAGAAAATACGGTTAGCGATCGCCACTACTAGCACTTTAGAAAATGTAACTGCATTATTAGAAAATACTTTGGGCAAGGAAAGTTTATCATGGTTTGAAATAATTGCAGCAGGAGACATAGTTCCAGAAAAAAAACCTGCGCCAGATATTTATTATTATGTGTTAGAAAAAATGAATATTCAACCAGATAATTGTCTGGTATTTGAAGATTCAGATAATGGTTTAGAAGCTGCTTTGACAGTAGGATTAAAAACAATTGTTACAGTTAATGATTATACGCAAAATCAAGATTTTACTGGTGCAACTTTAGTTTTAAATCATTTAGGAGAACCAGATCAACATTTTACTGTCATAGCTGGAGATACTAAAGGTAGAACTTATGTAGACATGAATTTAATAGATGATATTATCAACTTCAGGTAAGGAAGAAGGAAGAAGGAAAAGGGAAGAAGAAAGAAGGGTTAAAAGCTAGAAAAAACTTAAATTTACTTGTAGATTTCACGCTAACTTTTATAGAACCCATTTGAGATCTATATAATTATGGTTCTCAAGTCTTTTCGCGCATCAATTTTGACCGAAAATCATCAGCAAGGAGTTGAATTTTTTGTATTATCTCTGCCCACATCTTCCCTCTTCCC
>NZ_JAAHGM010000071.1:0-33767 GCF_010692625.1 Okeania sp. SIO2C2 | reverse complement strand
ACGAGCAAGGTTTAAGTATAAATACATACTACATTAACTATTGACTATAATTCTTAATATTAGAATCTGTGTTCCACCATCTTCGTGGAAAAAGGTACTGTAGTATGTTTGTCGTGCGGAATGTGGGTTTTAGAGAAACAAGAAAAATTAGATGAAGCTTTCACTTATTATCAAAATGCTATTCACCTTTATCCGAATTTATCTTATTACAAAAACAGGTTATATCAAGTGTCATAAATTAATCCGAATCAATAGATAAATAGAAGAAACAGGACTTACTCATGGATGAGAAAATATAACAATTGAAAATTTAAGATGGAGTGGTTAGTGTAGGGAAAAATCATTAAAATTACAGTAATTCCAGTGAGACAAATTTAGGCTGATAGCTGATAGCTAGTTAAATAATCAACCGTTAAAAATTTTGTAATTGTGCATCTTGATTAAAAAATTGTCTACATAAACTATAAGTAACCAATAAACTTGTCATCAAATTTGCAAAAGCCAAAAGAAATATAATTAATATTTGATATGCCACAGCATCTAGAGGATTAATACCACTTAACAACTGACCAGTAACAATACCAGGAAGCGTCACTATTCCAACTACCATCATTAAATTTAAAGTAGGTATTAATGCAGCACGAACAGCATCTTTTCTATATTTAGCAACTGCCTGTTGAGGAGTCGCTCCTAAACTTAAATAAGTTTCAATTTCTACTGGACTAGAATTAATTGTACTGACAAGTCTTTCTCCAGCGATCGCTGCTGTATTCATGGCATTTCCTAATACTATTCCTACTAAGGGAATTAAATATTGAGGTTCATACCAAGTATCAGGTTGAATAACTAATAAATTTGTATAACTGATACTTAAAACTGTACTTGTTAAAATCGAAACCCAAACTAAAGGTAATAATCGAGGTATTTTTTTACTAATTCTATTTCTAGCTACAACAGAAGCAACTGTTAACATAATAGTAATCATAGCAACCACCAACCAAGGTTGTTTATTATCAAATACTATTTCTAATACATACCCAACAAATATTAACTGTACAATAGTACGAATTGTCGCTATTAACAGTTGCCATTCTAATCCTAATTTTTGCCAAGCTGACAGACCAATAGCTATCGCAATAAGTCCTAAAGCTATAGCTATATCTGTAATTGTTAATTGAATCATATTCGTTACTTATACCAAATTCATAAGAAGTTGCATAGAATAATATTTTAATCAGAGTTGACTCTAGATTAAGACATACAGGTTAATAAATTTCATAATTCTGTGCAACTTCATATAAAATTGGTATGTTGAATTTTATATTAGTTAGGGCTTGCTGATTAACTCTCAAAACATTGACAGATAAAGCCAAGTTCCTTTTAAGTCGAAAAAAGTGTCAGTTTTTCAGTCTAAAAAGCTCAAAAAATCAGTATTTTAGCCAGACAAGAGCAGAAAAATAACTTTGACAATTCTTCCTCCTACCTCCTATATAATTCTCTGTTCCTCCTGAGTCCTACCCTCACCAAAAGACTTTTCAGCAAACCCTAGTTATTAAAAATCATAATGAACCTCACTAGAAGTATTCTGCTTTCTAGTGAGGTATGACTAATTTATATTAATGTATATTCTGAAACTCTAATTTTTAGAAGACCTAGCTAGGAATAGTTAATTAGAATTGCAGATATGAGGATTCTTTAAATGTAAGCATTCAGCTATTAGCGGTCAGCTATTCCTAGGTCATGCTGCGCAAACAGCTTTTTAATAGACATCTCCACCAAATGAGGGAGTAGGGAGTAGGGAATAGGGAAAAAGAATTGATAATTGCTGTGCAATAATTGATTTGATTTTTTATTATTGGAGATGTCTAATGAATAAAGTAAGCATTCATTAGCATTCAGTTATTAGCAGTCAGCTATCAGCAATTAGTAATGAATAATTACTTCTCAGGTTTAGAAATGGGACTTTAGCAGTAAATTTTTATTCAAACTTAATTTCAAAGGTTGTTTTTACCTTCTCCAAAATTAATAGCTGATAGCTAATAGCTGACGGCTGAATGCTTACTCCAATACACATTCTCTTTTTTTCCAGTTTCTTTGTTATCAACTTTTATCACAGAATCTTTTGACATTGTATTTTCCTATTATGAGTTAAGTCATAAACAATTATAATTACTCTTAGGCAAATAAAAATTTACTTATCTTGGCAACAAATTTAAGGATTTATTCTAGATGTAAAAATATCAAAGATAAAAAGAATTATACTACTACCTAAAATTATAGATTAGGTCATTTCAGTTATCAGTTATCAGTACCTCTAGCTAAAGCATTGGCATTGAAATATTGAAATCTGGAATATTCTTTTTTTATTCCCTTAAAAGGTAAAAGTGGAGGCTTTAGACCACGATTTTTCGGCCAAGTTTTGATTGAGTTAATACTAAAAAATATCTATCCTTAGATTGTAGCTAAAATACAACTTTAGCAATCTTATTTGAATTGTGAGATATTGTATATTTTAGGAAATAGGGAATAGGGAACAGATATTGGGAGAAACACCGAAGTAATAAAATTATCACAAATGATTTAGGATTGCTATTACAAGACTCACCTTAACAGTAGCTTTATTTTCTGAGTCGGTTATCATATCAAGAAATTTTACTAGCTTTTTATTCTTTAATTTCTCACTCTTAATATGACTAATATTCCACCCTTAGATTTAACACAACAGTATAAATTAATCGCTGAAGAAATAAACAGTAGAGTCCAAGAAGTACTCAGCTCTGGTCGCTATATTGGTGGCTCTATTGTTGATGAATTTGAACAACAATTTGCTAACTATATAGATGTATCTCATTGTGTATCCTGTAACTCTGGCACTGATGCTTTATTTATGGCTTTACGAGCTGTAAATATTGGGCCTGGTGATGAAGTAATTACTACTCCTTTCACTTTTTTCGCTACCGCTGAAGTAATAAGTGCTGTGGGAGCAACACCAGTTTTTATCGATATTGACCCCCAGACTTTTAACTTAGATATTGAACAACTCCAATCAGCAATAACTGAAAAAACAAAAGCTATTTTACCAGTACATTTATTTGGTCAACCAGTAGATATGACCAGGTTAATGGCGATCGCTCGTTCCGATAATTTAATAGTGATAGAAGACTGTGCTCAAGCTACAGGGGCTGAATGGTTAGGCAAAAAGGTAGGAAGTTTTGGTGATATTGGTTGTTTTAGTTTTTTTCCTACTAAAAATTTGGGAGCTTTTGGAGATGGAGGTGCTTTAACTACTAATAACTCGGTGATCGCTGACCAAGTACGGATGCTCAAAAATCATGGACAGTCTGCCAAATATTTTTATGAACATATCGGTATTAATAGTCGCTTGGATACCATACAAGCTGCAATTCTGCAAGTTAAGTTACGTTATCTAGATAGTTGGAACGAGCAACGTCGGGATTTAGCAGATCGTTACTTTGAATTTCTGAGTGGAATAACTCCTGTAGTTCCTCCTCAAGAGTTGGCTGGTAGTAGATGTGTTTGGAATCAATACACAATTAGGCTCAAAAGTCAAGATTTAGAAGCTACAGTAAAGTCTCATTTTTCTAATTCTCTGCGTAATTGGATTCGTATTCAGCTACAAAACAAAGGAATAGGTTCAATGGTTTACTATCCTACTCCTTTACATTTACAGCCAGTTTACAAATTTTTGGCATTCCGTCAGTTGCCAGTGGTAGAAAAAGTTTGTCATCAGGTTTTGTCCTTGCCTATGTTTCCTGAACTTTCTACTCAACAACAAGAACAAGTTATATTTGCTTTGAAGGATTGTTTACAAGAACTTTAATAGTCAGGAATTACGCCAAGACACTACATATAGCAGATAAAAACTGTAGCACTATGGTATATATAGTGTTTTTGTTGGAAAAATGCTTCAATAATTTAGAATTTATAATTTATAATTTATAATTTAGAATTACCTCTTCTTGAAAGGAAAGGATTGGGTTACAGCGCTTTTCATTCGAGTAGACCACAAAGTCAGCCATCTATTGTGGAATTTGCAGTCCTTGTTTCGCTTACCACCGCTCCACCTACCACCTAACTTTTTAACTATGGTTTACCCATTTAAAAACTGCTGTACAAGGAATTTTTTTCTTCTCTTGGTCCATTGAATATGGCGAGGAGACCTCGCCATCCCACCCTACGGGAAGCTCCGAAGATCGACCGCTTTTTTCTCCATGAATGGAGAGGCTTTATACCTTAATTTTTCGGTAAGTTTTGATAGTGTTAACTTTAATATTTCTTTAAAATTTATTTTTGAAATTTGTAGTTTTGTATACTATACTTAATAAAAATAAAAAAAATTTAATTTAATACAGCAGGGATAAATTTTTTTATACCTTCTGAATCACTTAAAATCTGCCATTAGTTAAGAAGAAAAAAGGTGCAACAAACAACAAAAAGATGAAGGAAAATTTTCAGCTCTAAGCTCTAGAAATATAGCTAAATACAGAAAGATAACAATTGCCCGTTACTTAGAAACTGCTAATATCTTTGAGTTATTTTTGTTGTGAAATACCACCTTCTTTTTTCAGATGACTTACACAAAAACCCTATATATAGTAAACAAAAACTATAGTGCCACACTGTATATAGCGATTTGCCACAGAAAAGCCAAGGAGAAATACCATCTCCTATTTTTCAAATGACTTACGCAAAAACTCTATATATAGTAAACAAAAACTATAGTGCCACACTATATATAGCGATTTGCCACAGAAAAGCCAAGGAGAAATACCATCTCCTATTTTTCAAATGACTTACACAAAAACTCTATATATAGTAAACAAAAACTATAGTGCCACACTATATATAGCGATTTGCTAGAGAAAAACTAAGGTGAAATATCATCTCCTTTTTTCAGATGACTTATGCAAAAATTCTATATATAGTAAACAAAAACTATAGTGCCACACTATATATCTATATATAGCGATTTACCAGAGAAAAGCCAAGGTGAAATATCATCTCCTTTTTTCAGATGACTTACACAAAAACTCTATATATAGTAAACAAAAACTATAGTGCCACACTATATATAGCGATTTGCCAGAAAAAAGCCAAGGTGAAATACCACCCCCTTTTTTCAAATGACTTACACAAAAACTCTATATGTAGTAAATAAAAACTATAGTGCCACACTATATATAGCGATTTGCCAGAGAAAAGCCAAACAGACTTAAGTCATGTGTAACTAGCTATCAACTTTTAGCAGCTTTGGTTAAAATTCCCGACAACCACAAGCGATAGTTTAGGAGAAGTAGCGTATCCCCTTCTCCCACGTTAAAAAAAATGAACAAAGCTGAGTGCTGAGTGCTGACCGCTTCTCTAACTCAACTCAATAAATAAAAAATATAAAATTTAAGAGGAAAATATTAAAAGTGGATGACAATCACTTTAATTCAACAAGACGGTACGACCCAGAAGCGATCGCTAAATATTACCGTTACCGTCCCTGGTTAGTAATTTGGAGATTTCTCGTTATAGTTTTGTCTTTTGCTAGTTTTCTACTAGGAGTTTTATGGGATAAATGGCAATATGACAAAGTTGAAGATACTCCCGAACGAGCTACCCAACTGCGAAAAATCCTAACTCGCTTAGGACCAACATTTATTAAAGTAGGCCAAGCACTATCCACAAGACCAGATTTAATTCGTAAAGACTTTTTAGAAGAACTGACAAAATTACAAGACCAGTTACCACCTTTTGATAATAAGAAAGCAATCTCAATCATAGAGACAGAGTTAGGTCAAAACATCAACAACATATATAGCGAAATTTCTCCCAGACCAGTTGCAGCAGCTAGTCTGGGTCAAGTTTATCAGGCACGTCTTCGGAGCGGAGAAGTAGTAGCAGTAAAAGTTCAACGACCAAACTTATTGCCGATTATTACTCTCGATTTATTCTTAATGCGGTGGTCAGCAAGTTGGTTAGCTCCCTGGTTGCCTCTCAATCTTGGCCACGATTTATCTCTGATTGTAGATGAATTTGGCACAAAGCTATTTGAAGAGATTGACTATATCAATGAAGGGCGAAATGCAGAAAGATTTGCTACTTATTTTGCCGATGACCCAAGTGTGAAAGTACCATCAATATTTTGGCGTTATACTACCATCCATGTTTTGACCTTGGAATGGATTGATGGCCTAAAATTATTAGATACCGAACAAATTAAAGCAGCAGGTCTTGATACTGACACTCTAATTACAGTAGGTGTTACTAGCGGTCTACGTCAATTACTAGAGTTTGGCTTTTTTCATGCAGATCCTCATCCCGGTAACTTATTTGCCTTAAAAGATGGTCGGATGGCCTACATTGATTTTGGCATGATGGATCAATTGGAGCAGGATACTAAAGAAACTTTGGTTGATTCAGTCATTCATTTGATTAATAAGGATTATCAAGAGTTGGCTAAAGATTTTGTCAAACTTGGATTTTTGGCACCGGATGTGGATATTCAGCCAATTGTACCAGCTTTAGAAATAGTGCTGGGAAACATTATGGGTGAGAAAGTTAAGGATTTTAACTTTAAAACAATTACAGATAAGTTCTCGGAGTTGATGTTTGAATATCCATTCCGAGTTCCGGCTAAGTTTGCCTTAATTATTCGTTCTTTGGTTACTGAAGAGGGTTTAGCTCTTTCCCTAAATCCAAATTTCAGAATAGTTGATATTGCTTATCCTTATGTGGCAAGAAGATTATTAAAAGGTGAGTCCCCAGCATTACGTCGTCGGTTAATTGAGGTATTGTTTAAAGATGGAAAGTTTCAGTGGCAAAGGTTAGAAAATTTGATTGGCATAGCTCAGACAGACCAAAATTTTGATATACTACCTACTGCTCAATTAGGTTTACAATATATTTTGAGTGAAGAGGGTGAATTTCTCCGAAAAAAATTGATACTAGCAATGGTAGAAGACGACCGAATTCACACAGAAGAAGTTAGTCGTTTGTGGGGTTTAATTCAAGATGACTTTCAACCAAGTCGTTTGTTTAATATTGCTTTAGGTGCTCTAGCTGAATTTTCTACACAGAGAGCTACTGCAATTTTACCTTCTGTAATGGCAATGACAAATTTTCAAGTGAGGAGTCAGGAGTCAGGAGTCAGGAGTCAGAATTGAAGAGTTTATTTTGTAGATAAATCATCAGGAAAATCAGGAATAAGTAGTCATAATTTTTCCCTAAAATGTTCTGTAAATTTGTAATTCAACGACTCTTATAATTTAATTATTATTGCTCAAAAAAAGCATGAATTAATTGATGTCTTGATATTACTGAATTACAGGTACAGCGCTACGCGCAAGTCAGAAGTCAAAAGTCAAAAGTCAAAAGTAATCTCTGACTAACTTTTTCCTGCGGAAATGCTCCGCAAACAAGGTTTAGTAGTTTTAAACACCTAAATCCGTAGTGCTATAAAAAGAAGTTGGTTAATTTTGGGAAAGTGAATTGATGACTGAAAGTAAAACAGTTTTTCTTGGATAAATTCTTCTGTAGACTTTTGGCAAAAGTGTTAATTAAACAAATTCAATCTCTGAAATCAACAGTTTTATCTTCCTATTCCCTATTCCCTATTCCCTGACTTCAAAAATTAATTGGTTAATTTTGGGAAAGTGAAATTATGACCGAAAATCAAGCAGTTTTTCTTAGATAAATTCTTCTATATACTTTTGGCAAAAGTGTTAATTAAACAAATTCAATCTCTGAAATCAACAGTTTTATCTTCCTATTCCCTATTCCCTATTCCCCGACTTCAAAAATAAATTGGTTAATTTTGGGAAAGTGAAATTATGACCGAAAATCAAGCAGTTTTTCTTAGATAAATTCTTCTATAGACTTTCTGGCAAAAGTGTTAATGAAACAAATTCAAGCTGTGAAAATCAACAGTTTTATCTTCCTATTCCCTCCCTATTATACCAGTTCCCAAAAGTAATGCTATACTTGGCAGAAACTTCAGTTATTAAGTAATTAACACAGGTTTAATAACTTATTTCCTAATTATTAGCCAATTAATGCTAATTATTCTGATGTTTATTTCTCCCCCACTCCCCCACTCCCTTACTCCCCTACTTAAGAAAGTGTAGAAAAGTTTTTGAGAAATGGTATTCCCTATTCCCCGACTTCTGCAAGAAATCTTGTAAAATCGACTTAGCATTATTTAACGGGACTTTAGCAAAAAATGCCTTAAAAATAGTTTTAAACCCTTGCTGTATAATGCTTTAACGTCAAAATAGCCTATTTCTTGATGTATCTAGATTTGAGCCATTTTTAGCCAGAGTAACGTGTTTTCATTGCTACCGTTGAGTTTGAAGCCATTTTCAGCCTCAAAAATATCAAAGTCCCGTTAAGCATAATATTTGTAGGTTTGGTTGAGGAAGGAAAACCAAAAAAATGTGGTTAATCCAAGTTTTTTTCCTCCTTTAAAAAAAGCTTTACCATTAAATTCTACGCATTACTACGACATGAAAAACAGAAACTATGCGGAGCGCAAAAAAAGCTTAGTCTAACCAACCTACTTTAGGAAATAAAAAGTATCAATTAAGGAAATATTTTTTTGTGTATAATCTCCCTCAACCTCCCTATTTTTTAATCGCAGTTGGTTTATTCATGAGTTTATCTTCAGGAATAGTATTTGCCAAATTAATTAAGCAACTGGTTCAAGATTGGTCAGCCAATCCTTCTACTTGTAATATAGTTAGTATGAGAGGATTAACATTACAGCTTCCCTATTTAGGTATTGCTAGTGGTGCATTAATATTTTTATCCTCAAGTTTACAATTATTTGGATTTACTAACTTAGTTGCCTATTCTATTTGTTTGCCTTTAACTGTAGCAACTGGATTAGTTGTCTGGATTCAGCTTACTAAAATTTTAGATAAGATGGAACGGAGCATAACAGAAGAGAGTTAATTTTTTTCAACATTAGGATAAATTGACTCCCGGTTTCAGCAAAAAATAGCCACTTGAATATAGGAAAAAATGACTAATATTATCGTAACAGGTGTTGGTGGGTTTATCGGGTCTCATTTAGCAGAAACTCTTTTAAATCAAGGAGAAAAAGTAATAGGAATCGATCAGTTTAATGATTACTATGACCCTGCTTTGAAGCGTCAGAATATTTCTCAATTTAAAGACAATTCTGCTTTCCAACTAATAGAAAATGATATTCAATCTTTAAATTGGTCAGAGTTATTAGCAGATATAGATATAATTTATCATCAAGCTGCCCAAGCAGGTGTTCGTGCTAGTTGGGGTGAAGGTTTTCGTTCTTATACAGAGCGTAATATAAATGCTACTCAAATAATTTTAGAAGCTGCTAAAGATGCTCCTAATTTGAAAAGATTGGTTTATGCTTCTACTTCTTCTGTATATGGTAATGCTGAAACTTTTCCCACTCCTGAGACTATTTGTCCTCAACCAGTATCCCCTTATGGAATTACTAAGTTAGCAGCAGAACGATTAGGTAAGTTGTATCATCAGAATTTTGGTGTACCCTGCGTATATTTACGCTACTTTACAGTATACGGCCCCCGGCAAAGACCTGATATGGCCTTTCATAAATTTTTTAAGTGGATTTTGCAAGATGAGCCAATTTCTATTTATGGAGATGGCCAGCAAACTAGGGACTTTACTTTTATTAGTGATGCAATAGCAGCTAACTTAGCAGCAGGTAAAGTACCTGAAGCAGTGGGTGAGGTATTTAATGTTGGTGGAGGTAGTCGGGTTGTATTGGCAGAGGTTATTGACACGATGGAGGAAATAGTGGGGCGTCCAATTAAGAAAAATTTTGTGGAAAAAGCGAGGGGAGATGCTCGTCATACCAGTGCAGATGTTTCTAAGGCACAGAAAATTTTAGGTTATCAACCTCAAGTTTCTTTGAAAGAGGGATTGCAAAGAGAATGGGAATGGGTTCAGTCTCTCTATAGTTTTTGAAGAAGGAAGAAGGAAGGAAGAAGGAATGTACATGAGTCTATAGATTGTACCTTATTAGTTTTGGTCTGATCTGTTTGCGCAGCATTCCGTAGGAAACCGTATTGCTCTATAATCCACATTTTTCCTGACTCCTGTACGGGCGATTCGCGATCTGAGCAGTATTCCGCAGGAAATCGCCTCTACCAGGAAAATATTACAACATAAATAGGATTTATATAATAAAGTGAATAATTTATCCATTGTCTTAACGTTAACCTTTAAAGTAACTAATGAAAGCTGTTGTATTAACCTGCGACAAGTATATGCCATTTGCTGATCATACTATCCAAACTTATGAGAAGCTTTGGAGAAATAACTATTTCACATATCGGGTTCCTTACAATGATAACTATCCCCAATCGATCAAGAAAAAATACGGAGATAAAATAGAATTCATTAAAACAGAATCTCCCATTAAAGCAACTGTCTTAACTTTGCTTCAAGACTTAGATGATAATGAATGGATATACTGGTGCATGGACGATCGCTATCTTGCCAGAATTAGAGATAGAGAGGCACAAGAAATATACAACCTGGTTAAGACAATTGAAGATCCTCAGATTTGCTCATTTTTAGTCATTGCAACCAAACCCTATTTTCATACTGATAAATTTCTTAAAAAAGATAGTAAGCTTGTCACAAAAAGTGGTTTGGTATTATATGAAACTGTTTTTTCAAATGGTAGGGTGATGAAGTCTGCTTGGAGACCTCAATTTGTTAGGGTTAAAGTTATCAGAAGAATGTTTGAATCTTTTCCAGATTATAATTTTAAGGCAGCAGAAATGAATGATTTCCCGAAAGAAAAACTAGAAGGAGAAAAATTTTATGTCCCTGAAAAAAATTTAGTTATAGTTGGAGAAAGCACTCATCGAGGAGAGTTAACAGAAAATTGTGCTTCTAGCTTTAAAAAAATGGGTTTAGAAATTCCGGCTAACTTTACAGTTACTAAAAAGTATATGTTGCAAGGAGAGTTACCCTACAAAGTTGCTGGATTAGAATTTACTCTTCCGGTGAAAATGCAAAAGTTTATTACCAGTGTAAACCGTTGGTACTGGCGACAAAAATAAATCAAATCAGGAGCATAATTATTATGAAAAAAAAAGTCCTGTTTATTTTAGGAACAGCTTATTGTGGTTCTACTTTACTGTCATTAATTTTAGATAGCCATCCTCAGTGTTTTACAGTGGGAGAATTAAGTAATTTGCCAGACTTCAATAAGAAAGGTAAACTTGATGATTTTTGGAATCATCAGTTTAGTCAAAAAGAATTACACAATCTTTCTCTAGGGTTATCAAATGCCAGAATATCTCCTGCTATTCCTTTAAAAGTAGAGAAATTTTTCAGGGAAATTGTTAATGATCATATATTTCGTCCTTACTCAATTATTGCTTCTAAAACCCCTGCTGATATTATTGTAGATTCTACTAAGACAATATACTGGATTTCAAGTATGTTGCGGCTAAAAGAGTTAAAGAAAGAATTTGATATTTATTTATTACATTTAGTCCGTGATGGTAGAGCAGTGCTAAATTCTTATATCAGAAAAAGACGTAATATGACTGTTAAAGAAATTAGTTACCTTTGGCTAGAAAGAGTCACGAATAATGAAGCTTTTTTTGACAACTTTTATAAAAATAAAATCTTGGTCAGGTATGAGATGTTAGCAACTCAACTTCCAGCAACTGTTCAACAAGTTTGCGATTTTTTAGGTATAGGATTTAGGCCAGAAATGCTTGACTATTGGAAATATGAACATCATATAATTTCAGGAAATACAGGAACTCGTACCTCAATGAATAAGTATAAAAATTCTCTAGAAGAAAAACAAAACTCAACCAATTCATTGATTAAATTAGATACTAGCTGGCTAACAGAAATAACAGAAGATACTATCAAAGAATTTTATGCTATTGTTGGTAATAAAAACTCACCTTATGAGTGGGATTATGAATAATACAGTTCAGTTAAGGATTTTTTGCAGAAAGTAGAAGGAAGAAAGTAGATGAGTCTATAGATCGATACAGTCCCGTTAAAGATTTTTTTTAGCAGTTCTGTAATCCCAATATAGTATCCGCCCATTAGTTTTGACAATTTTTTTTTATAATAGTTAATCTGAGCTGAAAACATGAGCAAATTATGACTCCTGGTTCCTGAGTCCTGACTACTAATCGCCACCAAAATATTACAACTTGAATAAGATTGCTATATAGCAATCCTTGCATAGGTTGTAACAATTCAAAAACTAGAAATAAACTCCGAAACCCTTGCCTACTGCCAATTACCTATTCCCAATTCCCGAAAAGCATTAAGATTTTTATACACAAATAAAATAGGATTGCTATAACTACTAATCATGGTTTCATACCTTATCAGTTTTAGTCTTATCTAAACCCTATTGGATTATGAATAATTATCTAGAATTATTATTCTAGAAAAATTATAGATAAATCATACAAATAAACATATTATTAAAGGTGGAGAAAAATTTTGAATAACCAACCCAAGCCAAATTCATTGTTTAGCAAAATTAGTAAGGGGAAGCAAAAAATTATTCAAAAAATTCAACATTCTATTAATCATAATAAGATTCTGAGTCATCGACTAATTTTCTGTATTAATTCAGGGCGTTCTGGTTCTAATTATTTATCAGAACTTTTAGGAACTGCGGAGGAAGTTATTAGTTATCACGAACCTAGTCCGAGTATGACTGGTGATTACTTAACGATGGTTAATAAATCTGAGTACGCAACATCTTTTTCCAAAAGAAGGTTTAAAAGCTCTGCTATTAAAGACATACTTTTAAAAATTCCTGATGACAAGATATACTGTGAAACAAACCATATGTTTATTAAAACTTTTTTTGATGTTGTTGTTCAGGATTTTCCCAAAATAGAGGTGATTATTTTGCGTCGCTACTTACCAAAAGTCTTAAAAAGTTTTATTGAACTAGGGTATTTCTCTGATAAAAATCAGGCTTGGAAGTTTTGGATGTCTAGTCCTAATGCTGTTACTGCTGCTATTCCCTGTATTGACGTGGATGTAAACTTAGACCAGTGGGATTTATCTATAGCTTATTTAATTGATATAGAAGCTAGGGCGAAGAGATTTCAGCAAGAATATCCAGGGATAAATACTTATGAAGTCTGCTTAGAAGAGTTAAATAATTTTGCTAAGGTTGAATCACTGTTTGAGCAACTAAAAATTAGTCTAACTGATTCCACTAAGAAAATGTATACTCAAAAAATTAATCAGAGAAAAGAGACTAAGAAAAAATATAGTGGCAAACAAGATATTAGTTTATCACATTGTCAAGAACGAATTGAGGAGTATATTCAAAGAGCCAATGATTTGAATATTTCTATACCTACTACTTTAGCATTAGAGAGTTATTAGTATAATTTTGAATATATTTAGTTAGTTAAATATTTAGTATTCAGTAAAAAAAACAAAACATAAAAATGATTTCTGTTGAAAAAAACTTTCTCTTTGTTCATGTTCCCAAAACTGGCGGAAATAGCATTCAAACTATTTTGAAAAATTATTCTGAAGATATAATTATTAATCTTGCCAAACACCATGATGGAGTAGAGAGATTTGAAGTTAGGAACAACAAATATAATATTAAAAAAAAAGCATTCTACTCTCAATGAGTATAAATCAGTTTTGTCTCCAAAGCAACTTAAAAAAATGTTTAAGTTTGCTACAACTAGAAATCCATGGGATAGGTGTATTTCTTTTTATTTTTCACCTAGTAGGGGAGTTAAGGAATGGAATAGGAATGATTTTATATTATTTGTTAACAAGGTAAAGCCGTTGCACCACTATATAAAAGTTGAACCCTTCATAAATAAAGTGGCTAGGAAACTAAAAATGCCAATTAATATAAATACAGGTAGGCTGGATCGAGATATTGATTTTTTGATCCGTTTTGAGAACTTAGAGGAAGATTTTCAGAGAGTTTGTAAGAATATAGATATACCTCATATAACTCTTCCCAAATATAATAAATCAGAACGTAAACATTATTCAAAATACTACGATCAAGAGTTGAAGGAGATTGTTGGAAAAAAGTTTAAAGAGGAAATTGAGCTAGTTGGCTATGAATTTGAATCTAGATCAGTATTATTATAAACTAGCCTACTATTCTGCTAGTCTTTTATGACCTAGTTTTACCTTTATTTGGGATAAGATAATTAACTTCATAACTTTATTTTAAATAGTTTTAGGGTTTTTCTTCCTCTTCCTCATTCGTATACCCGTGTTTAAAATTATTATTGAACCTTTCTTCTTCAACTTTTTTTGATTTGTCTAGCTATATTTTTAACTTTATCAATAAATTTTCGCTCTAGACTTTTTTCTGTTTTTTGAGGATAGTGGGTTGGTTTAGATTCCCACCAAATGAGGTAGTCGGGTTGTATTAGCAGAAATTATTAATATGAATTATCTGAGCTTTGACTCCAGTTAGTTAAGTCACGTTCCAGTAAAATACTTAATTTTTCTACTTCTGGAGCGAACTTTTTTTGGAGACTTCGCCTGTACTCTGGATCTAATGGAGGACGCTTAACTTTTTGAGTGTTAAAACTCTTCAGACTACCCTTTACCCTTTCTAATATACTTCGTCTCATTGAACGGGGAAGAGGCAATAAGAACTTGCCAAATTCTAGTATTTTAGCTGGAGGATATTTCAGAAGTTTTTGTAAGGCAACATTCCGGACTTTTTTATTAGAATTGATACGATTAAACTCAGTCTGAAATGTGGAATCAACTTCAAGAAATTTCAGAGTTTTTTCGTAAACTTTAGGTAAATCAGCTATAAAATCATCATATATAATTATATGAACCCTTTCCCTACCAAATTTGTCAAAATATCTTTGAATATTTTCTGTAAACTTGACTACATCAGTATAAAAAAGTTGGTTGGCAGATTTACACTTTTTAGGTATTCTTTTTCCTAACCTACGTTCTGGTTCAGCTTCTAAAGCTTCTCTGAAATCTTGAATATCTTCACTAGAACCATTAAATAATTTTTGACTATGGAAGGAATATAATAAAGAAACTGGCTCCCTCAACATGATGATAATTTTAGCATCTGGATTTAAATTATAAATTTCTGTTGCTGCTTGCTTTGAATAAAAATAACTAGGACTTCCTTCTCCACAAATTTTTCCCAACCCATCATCAAAGAAAGCTAGATATTCTTCCAAATTTTTTGCCTTAATTTTCCATTTGAAGTCAGTGCCAAAATAGTTAATTTCCTTGATGCGGGGAATATATATCTCTGGATGTCTATTAAGATATTTGCACATTGCTGTGGTTCCACATTTAGGAGCACCTACAATAAAAAAACTAGGTTTAGGCATTTTCAATACTCCACATAATATTACTAATTAGACTTGTCGCTTTATAACTTAAAAATCCCCCAAAAACCTTGTTATGTAAAGATTGTAGCTATTGGATGGCAAAAATGCTGGGAATTATTGCTCTGTCTAGGTTAGAGTGATTTTTTCCCTTTATTTAGCGACAACTCTATTAATTAATTAATTAATAGATTTTTTTCCGTATACTTTGATACAACTAATTTAAGCATATAGTTTGGTTCCTCAAAAAGAAACTTTTTTTGAGGAAAATATAAATTTTAAGCGAAATTATATCAAATCCGGTAGCATCGGTGTAATTAAACCTGAATTTTCGGCCACCAATGGTACTTGGTTATAGCCGTGTTAAAAGAACTTGACAACGCTCAAACAGAATTTCTTCTAACTCTTCGAGGCATGTAAATGAACGATTTGCCATGGGTTCATTAATTAGAGGCCATAACCTTTCTGCTGGTTGTAATTCAGGTCAATAGGGTGGTAAATACTCCAAATGCAATCCCAAAGGGGTCTCTAACTCAGGACTTGTATGCCATCGAGCTCATTCAACAGTCAAGATTATATGTTGATCTTCATCTAATTGAAATTCTCGTGCAAAGTCTGCTAAAATTCGGTTAAACAGCTCTACATTAATTATGAATAATCCAGTAGTAAGTTTCACCATCATTTGGATTCACAAAGCCATATAACCAGAGCCATTGGTATCTCCAGTTAACATTGGCAATCGGTTGTTCTCCCAACTGAACCCAGACTCTTCTATATATAGGTTTTAACCCGAGGCGATGTTCATCCATTGCCCAGACTTCCACTGTCGCCCCTAGGTATTTTTGACTTACCTGTTGGACTTTTTGGCTGAGTTTTTTTTCCACTGTTCTGGCTCTATGATCTCTCCTTTGTCATGTGCTGGAGGTGGTACTTTTCAACCCATTTCAAAGCTGCGTCAATATTCCCACCCTCTTTGAGGATGAATCGGACGCTCCAGATGATGACTCATCCACTCAGCCACTTATGGGTGGTTAACAAATTCTTGCCACCTCCCTAAAACATTCATTTCAGAACCTTTACCTTGAAAACTAAGCTGATCAAAAGAGATCCCACCACCATGCCCTTTTACTTCATTAATACCTGCATCAGAAAACTCGAAATTCAACTGTGAAGATAGTTGCTGACGATAATTTACATCTACAAACCACTTATTGTAATTAATTACAACTTTATTGTGCTTCAAATACTGTGTTTATAGCAACCCGATTTTGTACTGTTTATTGATAATAAAAATTAAAATCTCTTAAAGCCATTATTCTAGTTTTATTTAAACGATAATGATAACCCATTCTCTTTCGTAAATTCTCCCATAATTTAGTCTTTGGTCTACTATGAGAAGCATCCCAGTGTTTTCTTACTTTATTCAGCTTCTGCCAAGCTTCACTATCAACTGTACTATTAACATTCCATCCTACTTTAGCTGCTGCTAATCCCATGAGATTTCCATCTCCTACATGAAATCCTTTCAATTCCATATATGTTGCAATTTTACCCCAAGTCTCTAAAAATTCTATTTCTCTACCTTCATCTCGAACTATAGTATATAAGGATTCACCTATCCAACTGGCATTATTAAATGATTCTTCTGAAATATATAACTTATCAGCAACCTTTTTTAAATCTGCAAATCTGTGAGAATGATATTTGTTGAAGTGTTGTACTAAATTTCCTCGACCTCCAGTGATTCCGGGGTTCCATTTAATATCTTCAGGTATGGTATCTACAATTTTAGTATCCGCATCAATATGAATAGCTACTCTGAATAATGATAAAGCTGCTTGAAACACAAATCGTCGATCGTTAAAGCAAAATAAAATCCCTTGTTGCTGATGCTTGAAGGCGATAACGTTTTGGTATTTACTAAAATCATCTGGTTTATCTGTGCAAATTACTAATGATGTGCCTGGAGAATATTTTTCCAAATCTCTAATTAATTCCTTAGCAATTTCACGGTATCTTTGACCTAGAACCAAAGTACAAAAACAAAAATCTTTAGTGCTATTACTCATAGTTTTTCCTTTCAAAAGTTAATACTTTTCTTTACTTTATTCCAGATTCTTTGTCCTAAACTTTTTTTCCTCTCTGTTTTTTGAGGATAGTAAGTGGGTTTAGCTTCGCCCAGATATCGATAATGCTCCCAAATATCCCAATAAGGGCATCCTGGTTCAATCCGAAAACCTGCCCAATGTAGATATTCTAAAGGTTTATTCACAGTCCCGTCCATAAGTTTATCACCTTCTCGATGAAAATGTGATGTACCGGCCCAACTTCCTGGTGCTTTTCCTGGTCTGCGAACAATATTGAAACGCCTTTTAATTGACTTCAAGATCATATAATTAATAATTGGTTGATCGGAAGTTTTCTGAGAAAAATCAAAGTATTCTGGATGAGTTGCACATTCAGCAAATATATCATACAAATATTGTTCTGAAATTAGACCTTTTTTAGATGCCCACCATCCTCCATTAAAAATATCCTTAACTTCATCTTGACTAAAAACTTGATAAATTTCTGGGGTGAATACATTTTTAATTCCGCCTAAATGCTGATAATCAAAACACAAGAAATCACATTCATTTAGATAGTTTAGATTATCAATAATTTTATCAAACACAACAATATCTGTATCTATGTATAAAAATTCATCAAATTCTCCAAACCAACAAGCTTGCTTATGAAACTGATTTGGTCTGGCAAAAAATTTATTACCAAAAATTTGTTTTAGTTTGTTTGATAATCTTTTAATCAATTTTAAATCTTGATAAATTTTGACCCCATAATCTCTCGAAAAACGTTCTGCGACTGTTTGATAATTATCATCATAGGGAATCAAAATAATTGGTGTGTCACTATCATACTTACGGATACTTTTTAATAGGGCAATACCTTGTTCTATCACTTTGTCATTTGCAGTGATATATATACCACGACTCATGATATTTTCCTGTGTATACTAATTTCATCAACTTATGCTAAACCATCTAAGTCTTACCGAAAAGTCCTCACCGATAATAAAATTTAAAATCTCTTAAAGCCATTATTCTAGTTTTATTTAAACGATAATGATAACCCATCCTCTTTTGTAAATTATCCCAAGAAGTCACTTTTGATTTACTACGAGAAGCATCCCAGTGTTGAGTAATTCCACTAATTTTTTCCCAAGCTTCACTATTAATAACCCATCCTACTTTTGCAGCAGCTAATCCCATTAAACTACCTTCTCCAGCGTGCATTCCTTTTAATTCTGCATACCTAGAAACTTTCCCCCAAGTTTCCAAAAATTCTATTTCCTTACCATTATCTCTAACAATAATAAATAAAGATTCCCCTATCCAACTAGAATTATTAAATGAATCATCAGAAATATTTAGCTTATCTGCCAACTTTTTTAATATTGGTAAACTAGAAGCTCGATATTTTGAAACGTGTTCTACTAAATTTTTCTGAGGCCCAGTTAACCCTGCTTTCCATTCAATATCTTCTGGTAGTGATTCTAAAATTCTAGTATCAGCATCTATATATATAGCTACTGGAAATAATGATATTGCTTTCTGACAGAGAAATCTTTTATCGTTATAACAATGTAGAATTCCTTGCTGATAATGTTGAAAAGCCATTACATTTTTATAGCTACTAAAATCATCAGGTTTCTCTGTATAAATTACCAGTGAAATTCCTGGAGCATTAATTTCCAAATCTTTAGCTAACTCTTTGCTGATATCGCGATATCTTTGCCCTAGTGCCAGTGTACAAAAACAAAAAAAATTTTGTTCGGCGGTCATATTTTTACCTTCAAATTTACCAAATAACAAATAAAATTTGCTTAAAAGATCCTGAGTTTATTAATGGAAAAATTAGGAGAGGGTGCTTGAATATAATCAGGATACTAACTCAAAAAGTCTCCTTAACAAATATCCAAAATTTATAGATTTTAATTCTTTAAGTTTTACCTTTTTGATTGGGATGTATTTCGATTTTTTTCCTACTCACAACTTTTTCCACTCCAGGTCTCCCCTACTCCCCTACTCCCCTACTCCCCTACTCCCCTACTCCCTCTACCGTTACTATGTACCACTACCACTTTTTTTAATTTGCCTGGCTACATTTTTTACTTTATCAATAACTCTTTGACCTAAGCTTTTCTTCTTCTCAATTTTCTGAGGATAGTAAGTAGGTTTAGCTTCCCCCAGATATCTATAATCCTCCCAAATATCCCAATAAGGGCATCCTGGTTCAATCCGAAAACCTGCCCAATGTAAATATTGCACAGGTTTACCTACTTTTGTATCAATTAAGCGATCGCCTTCCCGTTGAAAATGAGGACTACCTGCCCAACTTCCGGGACCTTTATCTTCTGGTCGTCGGACCAAATTCAATCGCCGAGAAATATGTTTTAATACTATATAGTTAAAAATTGGCTGGTCTGTGGTTTTTTCAGAAAAGTCAAAATATTCGGTATGGGCAGCACATTCGGCAAAGGTTTCATATAATTCATTTTCTGTAAACAGGTTTTTCTTTGATGCCCACCAACCACTATTAAATACATCTTGAAGTTGTTCTTCAGTAAAGATTTTATTTTCTAGAACTTTGGATGTAAAGACATTTTTAATCCCACCTAAATGTTGATAGTCACAACACAGAAAATCGTAATCTTCCAGATATTTGAGATTATCAGCAATTTTTTCAAAGACAACAATATCAACATCAATATAGAGAAATTCATCGAATGGTCCGAACCAACAAGCTTGTTTTTTTTGTTTGTTAGGAGTGTTAAAAAAGCCTTGACCGAAAATGTTATATAGTTTATTGCAAAGATTATCTACAAATTCCAAATCTGGATAAATTTCTACTCCATATTTACTTGTAACTATTTCTGCTACCTGCTGATAATTTTCATCAAAAGGAATCATCATAATTGGAGTATCAGAATCATATAATCGGATACTTTTTAGGAGAGCAATTGTGTTATCAAGTACCTTATCATTAGCAACAATATAAATTCCTTTCATTGTAATTTTTCCTCAGCTTGATAATCCGATTTTCTTGAAGATTTTATCAATTAAACTTGGTGGATGATTATAAGGTTTTGGTTTCCCTATAAACCTAGGTTTTTTCTCCGGTTCATGTAGATAGCGATAGTGTAAAAATATATCTCGATAAGGAAAGTCTAAATTTTCTCCTGCACAAACTCTAGTAAATGCTTTAGATGAAACTCCAATATAGTGTAAATAAGTTAATCTTACACCCTTATCATAAAGTAAATTATCCCGATATTCAAAATGAGGAGAAGTTACGGAACAACCAGTTTTTTCTTCTGGAGGTAAATGCAGAGAAAAATTATAGAGCTGCATTTGAGAACGCATGATCATATAATTAATAATTGACTGGTCAGGACCGTTAAGATATAAAAGTTCTGAATCTCCAGAGTTGAGTTGCTCTAATAACCAATTCCGCTTTTCTTCTGGAAATAAACCCTTTTTTGATGCGTACAAACCAGCACAAAATATTTCAGACTCTATGCTTTCTTTACTAAAAATTTCTAGTAATTTAGGTGAATTAACATCGTAGACATGGGTAGGATCTTTATACTGAAAATCATATACAACTACATCATTTTTATCTAGTTTTTCAAAGAGATAATCCACGGAATTTAGCATCAATATATCAGCATCCAAGAAAATAAATCTCTCAAAAGGACTTTCCGAGTCAAAAGAGCAAAATCTGCGGTGCATTCCCATTCGATTAACTCCAGAGACTCCTTTTTCTTGCCAACGTGCAAAAGCATTTGGATGACCTTCCCAAATTTTTGTCGAGAAATCTTCCCACCGATTTAATATTTCCCTATTATCTAACAATTGTACATTTTTTCTGCTTTGAATTTCTGGTATGATTTTATTTTGGTGATCGTCATAAGGGATGACACAAACTGGAAAGTCAGGACTAAGATTGACCTCTATACTATTTAGTAGGGCAATGAGTTGATCGTAAACAACATCATTAGCGAGGGTATAAATTCCATCCATAAATAAACCTTAAATTTCTAGTTAGGAAAATTTGGTGACAAATTCATATCACCAATAGTTCTAAATATATCTATCATCAATACCATAACCTAGCTGTCCCTTCCACAATCATAATTTGTTAACTACATCTGTATTTTTTTGAATAAAATTTTTCATACTAATGTATTCTTAACTTGATAATCCAATTTTATTGAAGATTTTATCAATTAAACTTGGTGGAGGATTATAAGGTTTTGGTTTCCCTATAAACTTAGGTTTTTTCTCCGGTTCATGTAGATAGCGATAGTGTAAAAATATATCTCGATAAGGAATATCTATATTTTCTCCGGCACAAATTTTAGTAAATGCTTTTGATGAAACTCCAATATAGTGGAGATATGTTAACCGCTTACCACGATCGTAAACAATATGGTCTTGCTCTGTAAAATGTTTCGAGGTCACGCTGTTACCTGTTCTTTCATTTTCAGAGAGACTAATAGCCAAATTATCTACTTTCAAATTTAACCGCATTACCATGTAGTTGAGGATTGGTTGATCTGATGCCCATATATAGAGTATTTCTGATTCTCCTTCTCGTAATTTTTCCAGAAACCAATCTATATTTTCTTGCTGAAATATACCTTTTTTAGAAGCATAGAAACCAGAACAAAAAATCCTGGACTTGATATATTCTTCAGGAAACAATTCTTCTAACCTAGGAGATGAAATATCATAGACATGACCAGGGTCTTTATACTGAAAATCATACACTACCCAGTCACTTTGATTAAGTCGATCAAAAACCCCATCTACAGGTCCCATGAGTAAAGCATCTGCATCTATATATAGAAAGCGATCAAAAGGACCATCAAAAGCACAGAACGGACGATGATGCCCAAATCTATAGTAGGGAATAAATCCCTTCTCTGACCTCCGTTGGTGAGCGTTGGGGTGAGCATCCCAGACATCACGAAAAAATTTATCCCACTTCTCTATTGATGGCAAATCGTTATAGATTTGGACGTTAGGTCGTGTAGAAATCTCAGCAGTAATTCTTTCTATGTTGTTGTTATAAGGATAAATACAAACTGGTATTTCATTGCTGTGATTAACTTCTATACTATTTAGTAGAGCTACAAGTTGATCAAAGACATTATCGTTGGCAAGGGTGCATATTCCATCCATAAATAAATCTTAAATTTCTAGTTAGGAAAATTTCGTGACAAATTTCAGATAACCAATTGAGTAGATTAAGTTTTCAAAGGTAAAGATATATCTGGTCTCAGAAATTGCATTTTTAGCCTCATGCCAACCATCAGGAGTAGAAGTAACTTTTATGTATGACAGTCCTTTTTCATCCATACTTGGTAGGCTCAAAAAACTAGCAGGGGGCAATATTATCTGTTGCGGGACTATCATAATAAATTGGCAAATACTAACATAGTAGAGTATCCTATAATTTATTACTGATATGCAAATTATTATCACCATAACTTTCTATTGAAAGGTTGTAATAATAAGGAGCCATTAGGCTTCACTTATTTTGAACTTCTCATAAAGTTTTATGCCGAGTTAGTAAGTTACGGTCATACAAATCAAACTCAAACCCACTTTCCTGCACATATTTCACAAACAGCTATAAGTTGATAATATTTAATAGTTTAACATAACTTTTGTAAGAAGCAACAATATATTATGATAATTAGAAATGTCAAAAAGTGGCTCAAATCTAAAATCCCCTTCACCAAGGATTTAACTAAAAAACTAACTGCTCAAAAATGGCCGAAAAAGTCAATTGTATATTATCTAGGAAAGCGTTTTTTGGTACTAGAATCTGATATTAAAACTAAGGGTGCTAGTGGTTCAGATAGTGCAGTATTCTTTTTGACTAGAGAATGGGTCAAGCAAGGCTATGATGTTACTGTTTTCAGTGATTGTGAAGATAAAGAGGGTATTTATGGAGGAGTTAAGTATGTTAACTATGACAAAATCAACTGGTATGATACTTTTGATACTTTCATTATGTGGCGACATCCTAAGATGTTACCTTCCTATGTTAAAGCCAAAAGAATCTGGTTTGATTGGCATGATGTAATTACATTTAGTCTTGTATATTTAGCTCCGTATAATAAAATTTTTGTCAAAAGTTATTACCAGCGTAACTTATTACCAGAATTACCCGATAATAAGTTTGCAATTATTAATAACGGTGCAGATTCTTCTGTTTTAGAGATTACTAAGAACCAAAAACAACCCTATAAATTAGTGTACGCTTCCAGGTACTATCGAGGTTTAGAATTTATGCTGACCTGGGGGTGGCATATTATTAAAAGAGAAATTCCAGAGGCGGAACTTAATATTTACTATGGATGGACTAAGCGTGATAATAGTGAAAAATTAATTCCTTGGAAGCAGAAAATGACGGAATTAATGCAACAGCAAGGAGTAATAGAACATGGCAGTATCGGACACAACCAATTAATGTATGAAAAGTCTACTTCAGTGATTCATTATTATGGATGTTCCTATGGAGAAATAGATTGTATTTCATTGCGAGAGTCGGCAATGGTAGGGTGCGTTCCTTTGACTACTAATTATGCCGCGATTAAGGAAAAAGATTATTGTATAAAAGTAGATGGTGATCCCCAGAAAAAAGAAACTCAAGAGGCTTTAGCTTATAGAATTGTAGAGCTTTTAAACAATCCTCAAGAGTTAGAAACTATCAGGGAAGAAATTCAAGAAAAAGTCAAAAATGAAACTTGGGAACAGGTAGCACCATTATGGTTAAAAAATATTGATTCAGTATGATTAGATATCTCCAGAAATTATATAATGCTTTTGTCTAATCATTCTGTGAAACCTTTATGCAATATGCTGGGATTAGCTATGGTTATTAAAGTAACTATGACAATATTTTTAATCCTAAATCTGTTGAAAATCTCTTCTTTTTTGCCTCTTGTCTTTTGCCTGGTTCTGTAATAAATTTTATCCTTTTTCGGAGATATTTATTGAAATAAAATCAAATTATATAATGAAATGAAATGTGAGATAATTATTCTGTCTGGCAGTTTTAATAAGGAGGTATAATTAATGTTATCTAACACCTGTTCACTCTCAATTCTAGTAGCAAGAACAGACATACCTTTTATGATGCATACGATTCCTCATCTAGTTAGAATGAGTAATTTTAATTTTATTCAAAAAGTGTTGTGTATGGATACAGCACCTCTATCTGGAGATAAAGTTATGCGTCCTGGTGTTGGTACTCTAAGTGAACTCAGAGATTGCTGTAACAAACTGATAAGTGAAGGTATTGTAGATAAAGTTGTGGATATTAACTATGACAAAACTTATCAACAACAAATGTACCAAAAACATTTTGGTAGTCCGATTAAACCCACCCATAACTATAGAGGTTATCCGATCTTGGGGTCAATTTTTCACATAGAATCTGTACCAGGAGATTATATGTTGCATTATGACAGTGATATGCTTCTACATCAAGAACCAGATTATAGTTGGATAGATGAAGGTATCAAGTTAATGGAGCAACATCCGGAGATAATGGCAATTAGACCATTGACAGGGCCGCCAACTGAGGATGGTATTATGTACCAAAAAAATCAGTCCCTAAAACCAGAAGCAAGGGGGTTCTATAAATTTCAATTTTTCAGCAGTAGGGTATATCTGATTAACCATAAACGCTTTGACAAGTTACTGCCATTGCCCATTTTGTGGCGTTCTTACAAGAACAAATTTCTTAATCGACTGCCACTAAGCCTAAAAACCCTCTTAAATTACTATACTGGCAAAGGCAAGCTAGATTCTTGGGAGGTTATGGTATCTATGCAGTTAGAGAAAACTGACTATGTACGAGCAACTATGAGTTCCCCCAAGGCGTGGACAATTCATCCTAAAGATCGAAGTCCAGAATTTATCGGAGCTTTGCCAAATATTATCGAAAAAATAGAGCAAGGATGGTATCCACCTGAGCAAGCTGGACACTATGATTTTATTTCAAAATATTGGCTTTGAGCGAACAAAGTTAACGGAAAAATTAAGTTTTTGTCCTCTCTTTCTCAGGGAGCTTTATGTTATATAACTTAAACCAACATAGAAATTTAGCTCCCCTTCAAACTCTATAATCAAAAATTTACTATTTTAAAGATATTTTGGCAAAACTTCATAATAATTAGTTGAGTTGGTAATCAATTTGGGGTAAAACAAATATTAAATGTTGGAGCAACCATGAAATTGATAATTCCTATCGAGTTTTATCGTAAAGGTGGAGTTGAAAGAGTAATTTGTGGAACCATTGAAGAGTTAATTGAACAAGTAGAGGAAATAATATTAATTTTGCCAAAAAAGGAGATTGCTTATTTTCAAGAAAAGTTACCGAAGTCTCCAATAATCAAATATGAATCATTTACATTACCTCCTAAATCTTTACAGTCTCGAATACTTTCTGTAATTAATAAGTTTTCGTCTTTATCTGGTAATGTTAAAGCAAAAAAAATCCAAAGATTTTTTAAGAGTATCCGCCGTAAATATCAGAATAAGTTGAGTATTAGATATTTAGCTAATCGTTATCAAGCTACTCATTGTTTGTACTTTTTAACTAATCAATTAACTCCACCCGGTCTTGATATTCCTTTAGCAATGGTAAGCCATGATGTATTCTGGAGATTTGCACCTCTGAGTTATCCAGAATCTTATGTTAGAAAATACGATTTAAGTTTATTGGAATGGCTGAGGAAGGTTGATATTGTTTTTACTGTTTCTGAAAAAACTCGCAAAGATATTATCTCGGTTTTTCCGGAGTTTACTAGCAAGATTACACCTATACCTAACTCTGGTTTTCCTACTAAGTCAAATACTTCACAGAAGTTGTTGACCATAGCAGAAAATTCCCATGAATCTAATGAAGGATTACCAATATTTTATTTGCCTTCTTCTTTTGGTATTTACAAAGACCACTTAACTCTGTTAAAAGCAGGTATTAAGCTTGCTCAAAAAAATCTGAAGTTTAAAATAGTTTTGATTGGTAAAGAAACTGATAACTTGATTTCTGGAAATATTAGTTTATCTCAGCAAGCTAATAGTCAAGAGTATATTGATTATTTGAATCAATGTCAGGAAATATCTCTGAATAATCAGAATATAATGCAGGAATATTTTGAGGGGTTAGGATATTGTTCCGATGAAGAGGTAGAAAAATGGTATCGGAAATGTTCCTGTGTAGTTTTTCCTTCTAAATATGAAGGTTTTGGTTTGGCTTTATCTGAGGCAGTTGTTCGAGGTTTGCCTGCTATTGTGTCAGACTTAGAAGTTTTTCAGGAGCAAGTAGAACTTTATAAATGTGAGGATATGGTAGATTTTTTCTCTGTGGGTGATGTGGATGCTTTAGCAGATTGTATGGAGAAATTTATTCTACATCCTAAGAGTAAGTTGTCTGCTGAAGAAGTAGATAAACGCTTTTCTCATTGGACTTGGAGAGAGACTGCTAAAGAGTATGTTCGTCTATTAGAAAATTTGTGAAAAGTTGGCAGTAAGTTGAATTTTAAACAGCAATAAGGTTGAGTGATGAATCTCAACTATAAATTTCAGTGGTATTTGACCACCTGAGTCAGAAGTTCTAGTCAAAATTTAACTCAGACGTTTGGGTTGAAGCAATAGTCTGCTCAGGAGGTGATCGCTCAGACTTGTATCTAAAATCTAGCAACTAAGACGTTGCAGTTAAATCTCAAATAATAGTTAGTAGAAGGACTAGCCCTCAGACCGAATATCTAAAGTCTAGTAACTAAGACGTTGTAGTTTAGCTCTAAGTAAATAATTAGTAGAAGGACTTTCTATTCAGACTTATATCTAAAAATCTGATAACTAAGACGTTATAGTTAAGTTTAAAGTAAATGGTTAGTAGAAGGGTGATTGCTCAAAGCTTGATCTAAAATCTGATAACTAAGACGTTGCAGTTAAGTCAAAGTAAATCATCAGTCAAAGGAAGTTCTATCCAGACTTGTATCTAAAATCTGATAACTAAGACGTTATAGTTAATTCTAAATATATAGTTAGTGATAGAGGCCTACGCTCAAAGCTTGATCTAAAATCTGATAACTAAGACGTTGCAGTTAAGTCAAAGTAAATCATCAGTCAAAGGAAGTTCTATCCAGACTTGTATCTAAAATCTGATAACTAAGACGTTATAGTTAATTCTAAATATATAGTTAGTGATAGAGGCCTACGCTTAAAGCTTGATCTAAAATCTCATAACTAAGACGTTGCAGTTAAATCAAAATATATATTCAATAACTCAGACGTTTGAGTTGAATGAATAGTCAATTGAGGAGGCAATACCTAAAGCTCGATCTAAAATCTGATAACTCAATCGTAAAAACTATTTTTAGGTTTGCTTCTCTACCAGAATACACAGGATAAGCTAAAAGGCATTTAATTTTTATGTTCCCTATTATCTTTTTCCTGTCAGCTTTCCCAGAATTAGGGGTAAATCGTTTCAATGAGAAATAGTTTAACCACTACTTAAATCAATTCCTGTGATTAATTTTCTTAAAGTTCAGCCAATGCCTCATCTACCTTTTCCATCTTCCTTGTTACTTATTTCTGAGTTCAACAAATATCTGATACATCTGTTTTGCCAATTTTTTAGGATTCCACAAAGGCGCTAAATTATCTGGATTTTTTGACCTCTGCAAATGCTCCCGCACTGAATTTCTTAAACCTAAATCTTTACCTAATTTAATTCCCCATTCTGTATATTCTTCCCAACTCCAAGCTACTCCTATATCCAAATTTACATTCTGCAAAAATGAGTAACCCATTCTAGACAAATATTGTTCTCCAGCTCTAGTTATTATTGGTAAATTTGCCCATAAAGCTTCCAAATTATGAGTACCTCCATTGTAGGGATAAGAATCTAATAAAACATCTGCTATCTGATAAATTGCTCGATGTTCTTCTTCTGTTTGAGTTTGCCCTAAAAAGATAATTCGATTAAAGTCTACCCCTAAATTTTCAGATTCTTGAAGATAGGTTTGATAAATTACATCTACATCTCCTTGACCTTTACGAATTAATATACTTTCTGGTGTATGTTGCAAAATTTTTAATTGAGCGCGTACCATTTCTGGATTAGTTTTTCGCCCCGGAACTATACACAAATAAACCATTTTATCTGAATCAATTCCGAGAGTATTTCTAGTCGCATTTCTATCAACCGAACGACTATCAAACCCATCCACAGCTACAGATGTTTCTGGCAATCTAACTAATTTTTCTAGATAATGTTTTTCTCTTCCTTGAGGATGGGTATACCAGTCACATAAAAAGTAATTACTTTCAGAAATATAGGGCGCATCAAAACCTAACCAGGAAACACAAACTTGTGCTGGTTGTTCATGAATAATATGTACATTTACTGGCAATGTCATTGAATCTAAATCTACTATTACATCTAACTTGTCTTCTAATATTTGTTCGACAATTTCTTCATAGGATGGAAACCCATTAGGATACTTTTTCGGCCAATAGGTTTTGACAGACATTTGTTCAAATTTTTGAGTAATATCATCTCGCTTCAACGAACCTGTAATATATAGATGAACGTGAGGTGTAATTTGAGATAGTTCTCGAATTAAGGCTTCGCTACACCAACCTACAGAATGACGACGAAAATGTTTGGAAAGGAATCCTATTTTTAGAGGTTGGGAAGTAGAAGTATGAGTTTTTGGAGTTGGATAATTTTTGACTCTATTTTGATAATATTGTTTGGCTATTAATTTGTAAAATTTAGCGTTTCCTTCTAAGTTATCCCGGAGGTGAGGTACGGCAAATAAGAAAATTTCATAGAGTAGTTTTATTTCTACTTCGCTGAAGGTTTCACAGCTTTGATAAGAAAATTTTTCTACTTCTGAAAGTTTGGAGTTTGCCATGTCACTTACTCCAGATTGAAAGTAGGCGAATAAAAAGGCAGTAACGGAAAGAATAGGAGCTATTTCTCTACAAGAATTACAAAAATTATCGGCTGCTTTTCTAGCATGGGCAAGTTTAGTTGTATGACTGAGTAAATCGCATAATTGTTGATGTGCTTCAACAAATTGTGGTTTAAGTTCGATAGCTTTTTCAAATAAAGCGATCGCTTCTTCCATTTTTTCTTGTTTAATAATATGTCCGATGCGAGAATATACTTCTGCCCAATTTGGTTTAAGTTCTAATGCTTGATGATATTTTTCTAGTGCTGATTTTAATAATCCTTTATTGGAAAGTGCTGTTCCTAAGTTGGCATAAGCATCATAGGAATTAGGGTTATATTTGATTGCTTCTTGATAATTAAATATTGCTTGGTCATAGTCACCTTTTAGCAATAAGTTGTTAGCTATTTTTTCATGTAAATGTTTTAAGTCTGGATTAATATTTAGTGCTTTTTGATAATACTTAGCTGCTGCTGCTTTATCTCCTTGTTTGCCTAAAATATTAGCTAGATTACTATAAGCTTCGGTATAATCTGGTTTGAGATTAATAGCTCTTTGATAACTTCTAACTGCGTTGTTAATTCTACTCAGTTTAACTAGGGTATTGCCTAATTTAAAGTGAAAATCTGCCTCTACTATATCTGGTTGAATTTCTAATGCTTTTTCCCAAGATTCCAGAGCTTCATCAACTTTTCCTAAATATTGAAATAGTTTACCAATATTCCAATAAATACCAGGCAAATCTGGTTTTAAATAAACAGCCTTTTGATAATAAAAAAGTGCTTGTTTATATTGACCTAACTGCAAATAGACACTACCCACATTTCCATAAACTTCTGCAACTTCCGGTTCAATTTCTAATGCCAGATTATAAGCAGACAAAGCTGCTGCTAAATTATTTTGTCTGTAAAAAGCATTTCCTAAAGTTACATAACATGGAGCATAATCTGGTTGAATTTTTAAAGCTTCTTTACAGTGAGCGATTGCTACTGTTAAATCTCCTTTTCCGAGAGCAATATCGGCTTGATTTCTATAAGTTTCTGCTGCGGGATATTTTAAGAGTTTTTTGACAAATTCTGTTTGTAATTCTTGGTCTTTAAAGGTTTGACTTTGACTGAGTTTTTTCTGACTTTTTTTGACTTGGTTTAAACCGGGCAAATTATCGGTATTATTCTCAAAAGCTTCAAATTTTTGCTCTGGAATTATATTTAAAGTAGTAGCTTGAATTTCATGGTCTTCATCAGATTCAATAATTTCTCGATTTGGATATACTGTGAATTTTTCCTGTTCTAGATATTGACTTGATTGATGCTGAATTACTGAATCAAGATATTTTTCTGTTTCTAATTCTTGGTGTTTAAAGGTTTTACCTTGAATGAATTTATCCTGATTTTTCTTGACTTGGTTTAAACCGGGGAAATTATCGGTATTATTCTCAAAAGCTTCAAATTTTTGCTCTATTGATTTATCTTTTTCTTTTGGGTTTAATACCCCGCCGTCTACAGGGTATTTACAATTGGTTGAGGTTTGAGTCCCCATCCACTTTTTCCTTCTTCCTTCTTCCTTCTTCCTCTCTTGGTGCCCATTCCCTCTCTTGCTCAGCATTCCCTTGCGACTGTTGTCGTCGCCGGATATGACCCCTTGCATCTGTCGCCGATGCGGGGTCGCACCGCTTCTTCCTTCTTCAACCTCAATTACTGAATCAATATATCTCTCTATATTATGATTATTTGCCAATGCAAAATCTTGCCATTCTGTGAATAAAATACCCAATTCTTGCTCAGTAATCTCAGGCTTTAGCAATCTATATAATTCAGCAAAAGCCTCTTGATAATTTGGTTTAATAGATAAAGATTTTTGATAATAATCAAGAGCAGCTTCAAAATCATTCTGGAGAGTAAAAACACCACCCAATTTCAAATAAACTTGAGGGTTTTCCGGTTCTAGTTGCTGAAAAATTTGATAACAAAAAATTGCCCGCTCAAATTCCCTTCTTTCAATAAATATATTTCCCAATATCAATCGAACAGATGGAATATTTGGATTAATCTCCAGTGCCCTTTCATAATTAAAAATTGCTAAATCAAACTGCCCCCGTCGATCATAAATACTCCCAATATGAACATAAGCTTCTGCCAAATTAGGTTGTAACTTTAATGCCTGAAAATAAGCATTAATTGCCTGTTCAAATTGATTTTTCTCTTGAAAAATATTTCCCAAAATTAAATACACAGAAGTCAACTGAGGTTGAACTTTAAGTACTTCTTTGCAACAAGCGATCGCTGGATCAAAATTACCTTGTAGCAAATATACCTCAGCTAACTTCTTGTAAGCTTCAACATAGTCTGGTTTAATAGTTAAAACTTTTTGATAAGCAACCATTGCTGTATAAAGTTGTCCAGAATCTTTAAGTTTATTGGCTGTCTTGAAATAATTTTCAGGTAACATTTTCATGGTAAACCCTTACAGGGGTAATACTTGAGACTGCACTTAATTTTTGTTAATTCTTGGCAATAACTAGAATAAGTTCATCTAGTGCAGGATGGCGGAAATAACTGACCAGTTACAAAATCCTAAAACAATACAAATCAAAAATGATTGACTGTCAGATGTGCATCTTAAATTCTGGAGGCGATGTGTGCGGAACCATTTCCGCACTTTAAAAGCACCATAGGAAACCTCGCCAATTAGCACTAGCTTTTAAATGGATGACTTTTAACTTCCGCGTAGCGGCACTAGGCATTCCCTACTGTAATTAGTGCTTTTTTTTAGAATGTTTTTGCCTAAGTTTTGTAATCCTACAAATATTAAAACTCTACACTGAAAACGAATGTGGGCTTTGTGGGTACGTTGCGTCAACTTCATATTCTCTACAGTCTAACAAGGAGTAATTCTCCATCCCAAGTCCTTCCCTAAACTTAGATTCAGTTTCCTCTAATAAAACTTGTGAAATAGACTTCCATTGCTCTCGACTCTCCCAATAAACTACGATAATAACTTCATTACCTCTGTAGCTATCAAGCCAGACTTCTTTTTTTAAAAAACCCATTTGTAAAGCTAGGAAAGATGTCCAAATTTCTCGATCCTTTTGGAGAAATTCTTCTTTTAAACTATCTTCGATCTTGAATTGTAGCCATTCAATTATCATGGTATTTATAGCAATAGAGAAAAAAGCATACTTGACTTTAACCTGCCAATTAGTTTAGGTAAGTTAGACAGTGCTGATAATTTGATCTGGAGTATTAAGGTATGATAACAGAACAAGACCCCACAAAATTAATGAAACAGCAAGTCGGTAAAGCTGCTGCTGACCGCATTAAATCTGGAATGATAGTGGGGTTAGGCACAGGATCGACCGCTGCCTATATGATCCAGTTTTTGGGGGAACGCCTACAAAGTGGCCAACTAAAGGATATTAAAGGTATCCCTACCTCCTTTCAGTCAAATGTATTGGCTAAAAAGTATGGTGTACCATTAACCACCCTTGATGAAGTTGACCAGATGGATATTGCAATTGATGGTGCTGATGAAGTTGACCCACAGAAAAATCTCATCAAGGGTGGTGGAGCAGCTCATACTCGCGAGAAAATTGTGGACTGTCTGGCAGAACAGTTTATTGTGGTAGTAGATAGTTCTAAATTAGTAGATAAATTGGGTTCTACCTTTTTGTTGCCAGTGGAAGTTATACCTATGGCAATAACTCCCGTGATTCGGGCGATCGAAAAACTGGGTGGTCAACCAGAATTACGGATGGGGGTCAGGAAAGCTGGTCCTGTAGTGACTGACGAAGGTAATCTGGTTATTGATGTCAAGTTTGATTCTATTGATAATCCTGCGGAGCTAGAAAAAAGTTTAAATAATATTCCTGGCGTTTTGGAAAATGGTTTATTTGTAGGGGTTGCAGATGTAATATTAGTGGGAGAAATTCAGGATGGACAGCCAATAGTTCGAGAAATTTCTTGAAGAAGATCGCCAATGAAATATACTTACCAATATCGTATATATCCAGCAAACGTGCCAGAAGTTAATACTAAACAACTGGCTCAGGATTTGTCGATATTGGTACAACACAATCCTAGGAGAAGGCTTTGAATGATCGGAGCAAAACAGATGTCCAGTCAATGTCTGCCCTCTAATTTGTCATTTACCAAAGTTAAAATATCAACCAAATTACTACAACCAGAAGAAGCAATTACCAAAGTTGAATATCTTGATTTTTCCCAAATTTATTCAACAGTTTTGCCATATATCTGTCAAAGAGTAGAAACAACATTTTCTAGATTTTTAGCAGGAGGTGATAGTAATAGGAAACGAAGGGGTAAGCCTAGGTTGAAAAGTCAATC
>NZ_JAAHGM010000070.1:0-34377 GCF_010692625.1 Okeania sp. SIO2C2 | reverse complement strand
ACCGTTGATGCCTGTGGACGGAGTGCTGCTGACAGTTCCGGTAGTTTGCGTAGCATTCCGTAGGAAAGCAGGAAGTAAACAGTAAAATGTCGCTATATGACCTTTTATGTCGGTTTTATGAAGCAGTGCTGACAAAACTATTCGCTTGTGGAATATCAATAGTTATCAACCGCCTCGTATGAATTTGTTGCCTAAACTCCAAAACAGCATCAAAAGGTTCATCATATTCAACATAACTTGCTAACAATTCTACATCTAACAAAGGCAACAACTTACTCCTAATTACCTGCTCATACTTTCCCTTATTTAAGTAATAGATAGAAAAACTTCCATTCTGCCAAAACCACACTTCAGAAACTCCTAAACCTTGATAAACTTCTCAAGCATTAATACCACCACTGGTAATTACGACTTCAATAGCTAAATCTGGAATATCTTTATTACTAAAAAGACAGTAACATTCATCCGGTTCAATACCCCTAACTGTTGCTTGAGACCGAAAAGTAGTAGAACCTAAACCATAAAAACGGATGCGACTTTCCTCAAAATAAACTTCTAATAATCGACCAATATTACTCTTAATAAATTCATGGCGACGACTCGGCGACATAATTTCTAAACACCCCTCTAAAAAAGTAACACGCCAACAATAATTATCTTGCAAATCCTCCAATAACTGTTCATAAATATGCCAACTAATATCACCCATAATAAGAATTTTGTCGCCATCAATAGAGCCTAAGCTATCCTCATTTATAAATTTTTCTAACTGTTGTAAACCTGCTACAAAATTCAACATTTCAACCTCTTATATGAAATACGTTAATCTTTGCTACTAAAGATTGATATCAAATCCGGTAGCATCGGTGTAATTAGATAGTTAATCTAGGAGTCAGGAGTCAGTCCTCAGGAGTCAGGAGGGAAGAGAATGCGCGAAACATTTGCTCTTGGATGAAGATGAAAATTTTTTTTATACCGAACCCGAGCGGATTTTATATGATAGGGAGATGGAGAGATTCGTATATTTGCACAATTTTTTTATTTCATCAGGACTTCCACAAATTGACTTTTAAAGCACCATTTGTAGGGGTAAATAGTATTATTTATCGCTATATGCAGAGTCTCTGTGTAAGTCCTGTTTCATATTAAAAAATATCGCTACTACACTCCAAAAGTGTTGTGGTTAATTGTATTGTAGTAATCTGAAGTACTAACATTTTTGATATTGATTGATTTTTTTATTATATTTTCTGTCTTTTTTCCTTCCCTACACCATTTGTAATATTTTTTTTCAAAATCATATAAAATCTCAATTCAAATAACGTGACTTACGGTTAATCAAATATAAAAAGATATAAATCCAAAATGTTAGACTAGGTAACAACCAAGGTAATAAAATTGCTGCTGAAATATAAATTTGTAGACTCGCCAGTGCATAAATTAAAGTTAATAAAAACAATAACAGAATAATTTCTTGTTTTTGAGTATTAGTACTATTCCCTAATACTAATACTGTTCCTTTTCCTAACAAAGCAGCTAATACAATTAACCATAAATTAGGAATAGGTATAACTAATCTTTGATTGAGCAAATGATGAACCATATAAGCATGAATTTCCCCTCCAGTAAATACTGTACTGGGGTTTGCAGGATGTTGAGAGCGCCAGAAACTAACAGCAGCAGGTAAAGGAAAACTGTCTCCTCCTGGAGCAACTAATCCTGCATCTTTATATCTAGCAGCAATAATTACTATTGATGGACGTTTATCTAGTGTAGTTAGTGGTAATAATGGGGAATCATTACTCTCCAAAAGTTGCCAAGCAGGTAAACTTTGAAAAACTGCTTCTGGGGGAACAGAAAAATCTATAATTGGATGCATCCACATTTGCCCTAATTTATAGGAAAATTTAGTTAAAGGTTGTAAGCGAGATGAATTGGAAAATAAATCCAAAAATCCATATTCACCTGTGGTCTGATTAATATGATTTTTCACTTGAGATACCCAACTCTCTGAAGAATTAATCTGAGGTTGAAGCAACTCCCCAGATTGTTCAAAGTTTAACCGGTGAGCAACTGCTAACCAATAAGCAAAGGGCAATGGTCTCTTGCTAGAATATTGCCTTGGTAGCAGTGTAAAATGGGTAACGTAACTGTCATAACCGACCACAAAAGTATCTCCCTGTAGTTGCCAATTTGGAGATGCTAACTCTGGCAAGGGTTCAAACCAACTACCAGCTTGATTACGAGATGTCGCTAAAACAAACCAAGTATTTTGTTTTTTTATGGATGAGCGCAGAGTACGAGCTAGTTGTCGGTCGTTTTTTTGTTGATGGCGATCTAATAGATAATCAACACCAATGATTTTGGCGTTTATAGATGTTAGTCGATCGATGATTTTGGCTATATAGCTACGATCCATAGGTCTAGGATCGGATATTTTGGCTTTTTTGATGGACTCTTCGTCGATTTCAACTAATAGCACGGGAGGCGAATTTTTGCTATCAGGTTGATTGGTAAATTGCCGATACATAGCTTGCACTAATACTCGCTTTTCAATTAAACAGCTTTGAGTTGATAATTGCCAACTGCATAAAATTAATGCACCGAGCGCCATCGCTTCTTGTTTGCTAGGTAACCACCGTTTGCATTTGTCTTTAATTCTAGATGGTTGAAGACAAAATAGTGGAGCATCCGGGTGGCAAAACAAAGACGGTATTAAATATGTACTAGGATAGGTGAGATTTTTCTCTAACTTTAAAAATTGACAAGCTGATAATAATGATTCGTGAACATCTTTGTATTCGGCTAAACTTTGTAGAAAGCGCACTAAAAATTCTTGGGCGACTTGGTTATGAATAGGTTCTCGCATGACGGCAACTTGACTTAAACCCAAGTCTATCAAGGTGTTAGCGATGCTTAAACCACTACAGGAATTGAAGATGGCAAATTGTAAACCTCTCTGTTTGGCTATAGTTAAGGATTGAGCAATTTCGATCATGGATAGAGATATGCCTGGAGCGATCGCTAGTTCCCCTCCTGTATTCAGATTTTCATTACTGTGTCCTGCGAAAAATAAGATATCCCACCCACGTTCGTCTTTTATTGCTTTGACAATTTTTTCTTTTAGCTCTGCTTGATGTTCGTGAGGTTGCCAACCGACAAACTCTACTTCTGCTATTGGGGATAATGATTTTACTGCTTCTCTATCTACCTGGAAATTTAAACCTGTATCATCTCCCAGTATTGCTAATACCCTAGCTTTACCTCGACAGGGTTTGGATTGATAATTGACTGGTGTATCGTGGATATTAATAGGTTGGCGGACTATTCTAATTTTACTGGATGCAGCAAATTCTGTAATTTCCCATACTTCCCAGGGTAAACGACATAATTCTTGGCAGTTACAAGTTAAAAATATGTCAATAGTAGGTACATGAGTGTTGTGCTGTGATGGTAGGAAATTTTCTGTTTTTTGTTTGGCTGCTTGAGCAATAATTGCTCTAATTTCAAACAGTTCTTCGTGTCGTAACCAACGATGAAATTCACACAGAAGTTTTGCTTCTGCTTGGACCAATTTTTGTTCCCAATCAACTTGTCTGATTATTGTTCCTGTACTTACTACCCTTCCTCGTAAAGCTCTATGATAAAAACTTAGATATTTTGTTTGCCAATCTTGATAAAATATGGTAAGGTTTTCAGGATAAGGAATAGTTACACTTAATTGTTGTCCTCTACCCCAGGCAAGTTCAAATAAGCAGACTTTTTCAACTTGTTGAATCTTCAGGTAGAATCTATAAGCAGTTTGAGTCATTTTTCTGTGATTTCGATCGCATACCTCTTTACTTTAGCAATTCTCAATTAATTACAGAGAACTTAGAGATATATAAGGACAACTCTATTAAGCTATAAAAACAGCGATCGCTATATCTTTTCTTCCGTAAAATAAGCGATCGCCAAAGTTTTAAATAGAAAATGGTAATATTGAATATTTATATCAACTCAAGCCGAACGCATTTTTCTTGCTAACTTAAGATTATGTATCCAAGGCTGATGAGATAATTCTGTAACTGCTTCTGCTGAAAGCTTGGCTGTAAAGGTACACCGCTGATGATTTAGCCCTCTGACCCCTAGTTCTTTTAAGAAACTCGCCTCTTTTTGATTTGGTACTTCCGTTGTACGAACAAACACTTCCACTGGCTGTTTGTGTGATGAAGGCATTTTATTCAGGACATTCACTAAGCCTGGATCTAACTTCCTATGTTCCATCATATTTTCCATTTTTCCATAACACTCCTTGAGTTTTTTCAATTACTAATTAACAGGACTTACGCAGAGACTCTATATATAGCGAGGGCTAATACCATTTGCCCCTACAGATGGTGGTTTTAAAGTCAATTTGCGTAAGTTCTGATTAACTTTAACTACTTATCTTTTGGACATTAATGTATATTAAGACCTATTTTTTATGATATATTTAAACTTTAGTCTGATTATTATATCCGTAGTTTAGCATTTTAATTTTGCTTGGTCAAGAATTTTAGACTGCTCTTAAAAAGAGTTAATCAATGTCAAGTTAGCCTTGACTAAGGTATATGGTACTGTGTTCTATACTTAGAAAAAGATACTTTAGTTGAAAGGGAAAACGCACGATGCAAGAGAATAGTTAAAACATCCGAACCTGTATTCACAGTGTTATACCTTCTTTTTATACTAATTTTCCCTCAATAATGCTATAACACTAGTTAGGGCTTGCTGATTAAATCTAAAAGCACTGACAGGTAAAGGTTTTAGCTTTTTTACAGCGAAAAAAGTGCAACTTTTTAAGCTTGAGCGACTAAAAAGTTAGGATAAAAGGCAGAATAATTGCAGAAAAATCAAGGGATAAAATATCCGACTCTCTCCTCTAAATTCCCCATTCCTCCTGGCTCGGTCTTCCTGAGGACTGACTCCTACCCCATACCAAAAGACTTATTCAGCAAACCCTAAGTTAGCGAAATATAACAATTTGTAGAAAACCTAGAAGACTTATTTGTAATATCTGACTTACATAACAAACAACTATTGCTCTGAAGATTCAAGATATTGATAAGTTTTTTTGGATACATCGCGAATCAAGTCTACGGCAGTTTGTTCGTCATCTTGGCGTTTCACCAATACAGCCAATAGATAGCGCTTGCCATTGAGCAAATCAATCATACCCACATCTGCTAATACGGACTTCAGGTTACCTGTTTTGTGAGCAATAATAGTACCTCTACCTATACCCCGAGGTAACAATGAATCATTTCTAGTCCTCTCCATAATTCTAAACAGGCGATCGCGAGACTTTAAAGATACCAACCCACCTTGATTTACCTGTGAAATTAAATTTATCAAATCCTTGGGAGTTGTTGTATTAGTGCCAGAGAGGTCTGGTAAGGAGTCATTAATAGTAGTATTCTTCAAACCCCAACTCTGAAACAACTGATTCAAAACTTCAGATCCACCAAGTGTTTCAATCAACATATTGGTTGCGGTATTATCACTAATCACGATCATTTTTGTCGCTGTTTGCAAAGCCGTATATTTAGTACCAGGTCTACGAAACTGCATATCTCCCGAACCCTCAGCTATGTGAGATTCCTCCATTGTCAACATATCATCTAGTTTGATGCGGCCTTGATCCACAGCTTGAAAAAAAGCTACTAATATTGGCACCTTAATGGTACTAGCTGCTGCAATAGCGACATTTCCATTAATATCTAGATAAGCACCAGTATCAACATCAATCAGGAATATTCCTGGGGTGAGTTTTGGATATTCTGCGATGACTGTATCTAGCTCTGTTTTCAAAGCTGTAATTTCTCTAGTTTGTTGTACTGCTAAAGGTACAATGGAGGGAGATTTCCATTCTTGATTTGGTTCTATATCTGCTGCTTGAGAAAGGACACTAGAACTACTTCCAGGTTTCAACATTGATAGCAATGTTCCACTAATTACCGCTATTCCCATACCCAAAATTAACATCCGAGTTACGTACAACACTACCGAAGAAGACACAGAGCGTTTACGACTGAGTGGGGGCTTTTTTTGCAGTGGTGGCTGAGAAATAAAAGATTGGGCTTTTTCTAGCCGTTTTTGGGGTCGAGTAGATGTTTTGGGTTGTTGTTCTGCGATGGATCTTAATCTAGCCAGTTCATCTCTTCGACTACGTTTAGCTCTGTGAGATTGAAATCTAGGAATTTCTGTTTTTAAGGTTCTAGGGGGAACAACTTTCTTTCTTGGAGGGACAGATTTAAGATAAGCTTCCTCAGAAGGTGGTAGAGGAAATTTAGCTACGTTACGCTTTCTTTTGAGGGGTAGCTGCGGTTGTACGGGATGATTTTGTTGTCTACTACTAGATTTAGATTGCTTCGATTGAGAATCTGGCCTAGTAGGGGATGATACTACTGAAAGAATTGATGGACTAGGAAATCTCTGAACCACTCCAAACACCTTAATTTATAACTATAATTTTGTTTATCTAACAGAAGTAAATCAAAATCAACAAAAATTGACTATTTCTGCATGAAAATTTATTGGACTTTCAGTTTTCAAGAGGTATATTAATTTATTCCATTTCACAAAAGTCAAAAGTCATATAACTAATATATCAAGGGAAAAAACTTAAGACCAAGAGAAAATATAGATAATTATTTGATTTCTCACGGGTTGTGACATTATTAATATTATTAATATTGAGTTAGATTGGTTAGAACTAGAAAACTAACTTAATCTCAGATTAACTTTGCTCGATCGCCTATAATTTAGGTAAGTTATCTATTACTTTAGCGCAAGTCGTAACTATATTTTGACTATTCTAGACAAAAAAAACACTTTACAGATAAATCCAGAAGATTTTCACAAGCATCTCTAACTTGGTTCTCAGATATTTCTATTCAGCCATTTATTTATATATTAAAGAATACTCAGAAAGAATAGATTAACTATCATTTTCACAATGATTAGAAAGTGCCCAATTCATTTGCCTCATCATTCCGCGTAACATTGCCACTTCCTCAGTAGAGGGATAGGCGCGGTTGAATAGACGACGAATTTTTTCCATCCTGCTAGATGCTGTATGGGGATAAAGATAACCTATTTTCAATAGCAGGGTTTCTAGATCCTGATAATATGCCTCTATTAAATCTATTGGAGCTTCTAAGTTAGGAGTGGGGGTGGGTGGACTATTCTGACTTTGTTGGTCGCTCAGTGCTATAGTTTGCAAATGATATAGTTCATAACAACATATAGCTACTGCTTGAGCCAGATTTAGTGAAGGATAGATATCATCTGATGGTATACGGACAAATCTTTGGGCATAGTTTAATTCTACATTAGTTAAGCCTCTGTCTTCTCTTCCAAATATTAAGGCTGCTGGATATCCTAATAGCCAAGGTAGGGTATGTCGGGGGTTTTCTAGCTTGGTGGGTAATGAACGGTCTAGGGATGTTGTGGCGATCGCTCTTTGACATCCTTTTAGTGCTTCAGGTAATGTTTGAACTATAGTGGCTGTTTCTAAAATTTCTGGGGCATGAACTGCCATTTTCCTGGCTTCTAGTCCATGGGGGTCGCATTGAGGATTAACTAAGACTAGGTGATGGAAACCCATATTTTTCATAATCCGGGCTACAGAACCAACATTCAGTGGTCCGGCAGGTTCTACTAATACTATTCTTATTTGTGTTGATTGTTGTTTAAGCATTAAGGGAAGAGGGAAGAGGGAAAATCTGGCGTTATCTGAGTTTGACAGTGCAATTGATTGATATTTGGTTTTTGCTCTGTTTTTTAGTTGAATAAAAAGTCATGAATAGGGGCGAACACACCCCAATATATAATTCTATTCTCAGATTATCACGATTTTTTGTGACATACAACCCCTAATTTTTTTGCGCTTCAGAAAATGAAGGGAAAATCTGGCGTTATCTGAGTTTGACAGCGCAATTCATTATATGTATTTGGTTTTTACTCTGTTTTTTTAGTTGAATAAAAAGTCATGAATAGGGGCGAACACACCCCAATATATAATTCTATTCTCAGATTATCACGATTTTTTGTGACATACAACCCCTAATTTTTTTTGCGCTTCAGAAAATGAAGTTGATGAGTAAATCAAATCCCTTCCATTTGTTCTGTGCTTCTGAAAGCGAGAGAACTCAAAGGCATATTTTCTCAACACCAGCTTTTTGAAACCTACAAAATCTGTGACAAAAATTGGCGCGTGCGCTCCTCCTTCGGGTTTTGAAAAAATTCTTCTGGGGTCGCCTCCTCTACCAATAACCCATCAGCCATTAATACGATCCGGTCTGCCACCTCCCTGGCAAAACCTACTTCATGAGTCACAACTACCATCGTCATTCCCGAATTTGCCAAATTTCGCATTACATCCAAAACTTCTCGCACCATCTCTGGGTCTAATGCAGAAGTCGGTTCATCAAACAACATAATTTTTGGCTGCATGGCTAAAGCACGAGCGATCGCCACCCTTTGCTGCTGACCGCCAGAAAGTTGACCGGGAAATTTTTTTGCCTGTTCCAAAATACCGACTCTTTCCAAAAGTTGCATTGCCACTTCTTCCGCTTTGACTTTTGGCCATCGACGCACCCATATTGGCGCTAAAGTCACATTTTGCAAAACTGTGAGATGGGGAAATAAATTAAACTGCTGAAATACCATTCCCACATCTCGCCTAATAGCCTCAATATTTTTCAAGTCGTGGGATAAACTGATGTCATCAATAATAATGCTACCTTTTTGATATTCTTCTAAAGCATTAAAAGTACGTATAAAGGTGGATTTACCTGAGCCACTTGGCCCCATAATTACTACAACTTCTCCACGTTTTACTGTGAGACTTACTCCACGGAGGACATGAAAATTATTGCTGTACCACTTTTGAACATCTCTAGCAACTATTGCTAAATCAGAATTTATTTGTGCTTCAGTTTGTTTGGTTTTTGTTTCTGTCATGGAAGGGAATAGGGAATAGGGAATAGGGAACAGTAGGAAAAATATTTCCCTGTCTAAAGATAATTATCAGTATAAGTCCGCGCCTTATCTGTCTATTTCTATAATACCTGTGACATCCTCCCGACGCTGACCTCTAGGAGGTGCAGTGCGGGCTTCCAACATCGCTGTTAGACATTGCTGCCCTGCGCCACTTGTCTAGACAAAAAGTCCCCGACAGCCCGACTTGACAGCCCATTTCTTGCCCCCAGAGTCCCTGGGTACTAAGTTGCTCATAACCTCGGTTACATATTTCCTGTGCTGAAGCTACGTCTCTATCAGCCTCATATTTGCATTCTGGACAGCTATGCCATCTATTAGAGAGTTCTTTTCTGACTAGACTACGGCAGTTTGGGCAAGTTTGAGAAGTACCTTTGTGGTCTACTTGAGCAACGTATACTCCCCGCTGTTTCCCAACATCAAATAAAATACTCCTAAACTGTCCAAAACCTGCATCAACAGTATGTTTACCCAAGAAACCTTTAGCCATGGTTCTAAAATCTATATCTTCTACAAAGATAGTCTCAGCCATGTCGCATAATTTATGGGCTAATTTGAGCTGATAGTCTTTGCGTCTGAATGCAATATGATTATGCTGTTTCTCTACTTTAATCCTTGCTTTCTCATAATTAGCAGAACCCTTATTTTTCTTAGACAATCTGCGTTGTAGCACTTTCAGCCGACTATGCTCTGTCTGGAAAAATTTTCGTCCAGGTTCTACGAAACCATCACTGGTCGCTAGGTATTTATCCAGTCCTACATCTACCCCGATGAAATGCCCGTGGGGTAGGGGTTCTGGAATAGAAATATCAGATTGAATAGTAATTACAGCAAACCACCCCATTGCCTTCTTTAGTATCCTGACCTGCTTGACAATAAAATCTTCAGGTATTGGACGATGCAAGTTTATTTGGACTTTTCCTAATTTAGGGAGTTTGAGAAGCCATCCTGTAATCGGATTGACTTTAAATTGAGGAAACAACATAGACTTCATTTGTCCGTACTTTTTGAAGCGAGGAAATCCATAACCTCTGTTCTGGAAAAAGTCCCAAGCATCGTGCAATCTTCGGATAGTTGTCTGCAATACCTGAGAAGGAACAGCAGCTAGTCGCGGAAACTCTTTCTTAGCCTTGGGGAGATTGTTTTGCTGTTGCTGATATCCAGGGAATGGGTAATCAGCACTCATAATATACTCACTGTCCAAACTACACCGGTCTATTGGACATTTTCTCGAGGCAATCCAATCCTTAAGTTCTCGAAGAGCATAGTTATAAGCACTACGAGAAGTTTCGAGCCATTCATTCAATAACTCGACTTGTTTTTGGTCGGGATAAATTCGATAAGTGTAGTTGAGTACGAGCATAGTTTGAACGATACCACAAAGCGCAATTGCTGTAAATGCTGATTTGAAGGGATCGATAGATAACTTTTGACTACTTTTGTTTTTGTTAATGATCGGTATTTAATTTTTTTTCTAACTGCCGACTTCCAATTGACATGGCATAACAAATAATCCAAAAAAGTATGCCGTTAAATAAATAAACTTCTGCATAATCTCCTAAAAATTGTGGTTGAGCTAAGATTGAGCGACTCATGCGTAATAATTCTGATAATCCGACGATTGATAATAAAGTTGTATCCTGAAATAGACTAATAAACTGACCTACAATTGAGGGAATAGCAACTTTTAATGCTTGGGGTAATACAATTAATCCTAATGCTAATGGAGTATTAAAACCTAATGCTTTTGCTGCTTCTGTTTGACCTCTTGGTACGGACTGTAAACCTCCTCTAATATTTTCTGCTAGGTAAGCTGAACTAAATAAAGTTAATCCTAATATTGCTCGTAAAATCCGGTCTGGTCGCATTCCATCTGGTAGAAATAGGGGAATCATAATTTGCCCCATAAATAAGATTGATATTAAAGGTAATCCTCGGATAATTTCAATATAACCAATAGAAAATATTTTGATTACTGGTAATTTACTTTGTCTGCCTAAAGCTAATAAAATTCCTAGAGGAAAAGATAGAAAAATGCTAACTATAGCCATTAATATAGTTAACATTAAACCTCCCCAGTCGTTTGTAGATACAGATTTTAAACCTAATCCTCCTCCGATTAACCAGATAATTAAGAGAAAGGCTATAAACCAAATAAAAGATATGTATTTACCTATATTTGGAATTTTTTTGCCTAAAATTTTTCCTACCCATGCAGTACTAATAACTAAAATAACTATTCCTATTAGTAAGAGTTTGAATGGGGTTGTTACTGGAATTAATAATAAAATGGCAGGTATGACAGCTAGAAAAATTAATACTGGTTGGGAAAATAATGTGGCTGAGTGTCTGGCAATAATTCCCCAAGAGAAACCAGATAAACTAGAAATTATGCTAACTATTAACCAGATGCGCCAATATTGGTCTTTAGGATATCTACCTACCATTAATAATGGCAAATTAACTTTGATTACTTCCCATTCTGCTTGAGTTGTTGCCCAAGAGATAAAACCTGTTATTCCCTTGGTAATAATGCTGAGTAAGATAATAGTTAATAAGGTGTTATACCAGGTACTAAAAAAATTTTGTCTGAGCCATTCTATAGGATTATTTTCCTGAAATGGAGGTGCTGATGATTTATTAGTATTAATTGTTTTCATATAATTAGGGTTTACCGAATAATTAATAATTAATAATTAAGAGTTGATAGTTGATAGTTGATAGTTGATAGTTAATAATTATTAATTCAACAATTCACGCCTTGAAGCAGCCCCTTGGATAGGGGACAAAATAAGTGCTTATGCAAAATTAATTACACATTAGTTCTTATGCAAAATTAATTACACATTTTATTATATATCTCCAATCTTATCCAGAAGTTATCAATTATTTCTCCCTGTTCCCTGTTCCCTGTTCCCTGTTCCCTGTTCCCTGTTCCCTCTCTCAACTAGGAAATTGATTTTGCACGACTACTTAAAAAAATCATTTTAGTCAATCCTATCCGTTTTAAGAAGAAGTAATTATTAATTATTAATTGTTAATTGTTAATTGCTGAACTATCTAATCTCAAAGCATTGACTGATATTGGCTAAAGTCTTTTTAGGGTTGAAAAAACTGCCTGGTTTTCAGTCCAAAACCCTCAAGGGGAGCGGAGGAGTTAGGGAGATGGGAGGATTTTTCGCTGGTGGTGAATTGCCATTATTTTTGTGACGTAAGGAGAGTTCATTAATTGATAATGGATAATTGATAATTACAAGAAGGTTAAAACCGTTACGGAATTGAAAATAAGGAAATATTATTTCTTCTCTTGGTCGATTGGATATGGTTAGGAAACCCATCCATCCCACCCTTCGGGAAGCTCCGAATATCGACCGCTTTTTTGCCTTTGAAAGGGGAGGCTTTAAAGCAAAATTATTTAATTAATAATTATTAATTATTCGGTAATTATTAATTAGGGCTTGCTGATTTAATATTAAAGCATTGACTGATATTGGTTGTAGCATTTTTTTGTCTAAAAAAGTATGAGCTTTTCGGTGGAAAGAGCTGCATAAAGCTATTGTTTCGGGATGATTATGACAGAAAAATTAAGGGAAAACTTTTCCGACTACCTCATTTATAATTCCTATTTTTCCTGATTTCTGACTCCTGACTTCTACCCCTAGCACTCATACTTGATTCAGCAAACCCTAATTAATAATTATTCATTATTCATTATTCATTGTTTTGTTATCTTTCTTTGAGTTGAACGCTTTTATTTAAGGAATTCATAGACAATGAAATTATCAAATTTATCAAAAGATAAACTGCCATAATTAGAATAAATACTTCTACTGGACGACCTGTTTGATTATAAGTAGTATTAGCAACTGAATATAAATCTGGATAACCAATAGCTATTGCTAAACTAGAGTTTTTTGCTAAGTTCATATATTGACTATTTAATGGTGGAATCATTACCCTTAATGCCTGGGGAAAAATTACCAACCGCATGACTAAACTAGATTTTAATCCTAAAGATTTTGCTGCTTCCCATTGTCCTTTTGGTACTGCTTGAATGCCGGAACGAACAATTTCAGCAATAAATGCACCTGTATAAAATACTAATCCTACCAGTAAAGCTGACAGTTCTAATGTTAAATTTAATCCCCCTTCTGTTGCTCCTGTTTCTGTTGCTATTGGTGGTTGCCAACCTAGAGCAAATATAATAATTAATAATTCGATAATTCCAATACTAATTACAGCGATAAGTTGAGGTTGACCAGAGGTAGCTTTTTCCGTCATTAACTTATTTCGCAACTGCCAAATAAATATAACAGCGATCGCTCCTATTACTAAAACTATTAACCATAACCAAACATTCAGAGTATTTTCCGGCCAAGGAATAGATATTCCTCGTTTACTCATAAATATTGGTCCTGGTAATTCTAATTTTTCTTCTGGTTTGGGAAGAGTGAAAAAAACTGCAAAATACCAGAAAAATAACTGTAATAGTAGAGGGGTATTTCTGACAACTTCTACATAAACCCGATTCAAATTTCGTAGTAACCAGTTTTCGGAAAAACTAGAAATTCCAGCTAATATTCCCACTATTGTTGTGAAGAAAATTCCCAAAATCATTACTCGTAGGGAATTAATAAAACCTGCTAATAATACTTGAGTATAGGGGTCTTTTGCTTTGTAGGGAATGAGACTTTCACTAATACTAAATCCAGCTTCGTTTCCTAGAAAACTAAATCCAAATTTTGTACCTTGTTGTACTAAATTACGGTTAAGATTGCTAATCATTATAGTTACGACCGCAACAAAAATTACTATAGCGATAACTTGTAAGGCAATACGCCAAAATCTTTCATCTCGCCATAGTGGAATTTTTTGATTTTCCTGGTCAATCATTTTTATTGTTTAAAATTTTTAGCGAAAGGGTGGTGAATAAAGTAGACCGCCATTAGTCCACAAATTATTTTGACCGCGAGGTAGTTTAAATGGAGAATTTTTACCTAAGTTTCGGTCATAAACTTCACTATAGTTGCCTACTTGTTTAATTACACGATAGGCAAAATCATTACTTAAACCTAGACCTTCACCAAGATTTCCTTCTACTCCTAAAAATCGTCTCACTGTTGGGTCATCAGAATTTTTCTTCTCATCTACATTTGCTTGAGTAATACCTAATTCTTCAGCCTCTATCAAAGCATAAATTACCCATTTAATTACATCAAACCAAGCTGAATCATTATTCTTTGTTGCTGGACTTAAAGGTTCTTTTGAAAGGTTAGTATTTAAAATAATATGTTGTTCGGAATTAGGTAAAGTGCTACGACGACCCAATAACTGAGATTTATCGGAAGTTATCCCATCACAACGTCCTTCTTCTGCATAAGCAGCATAAGCTGAGTCTGCTTGTTGAAATGTTAATGTCTCAGCTTGAATATTTCGTTTAAGGAGATTATCTGATAAAATAAGTTCTCTGGTCGTACCTGCTTCAACACAAATTGATTTACCTTCGAGGTCCTTTAAAGATTTAATTCCACTATCAGCACGAACCATCATTCCTTGACCATCATAGAATGTTGTGGGGGCAAATTCTAGACCTACGGTGGTATCTCGGCTAAGACTCCAAGTTGTGTTTCGAGAAAGCATATCTACTTTTCCACCATTGAGAGCTGTAAAACGCTCAGTTGAATCTAGGTTACGATATTCCACAGCATTTGGATCGTTAAATAAAGCTGCTGCTACTGCCTTGCAAATGTCAACATCTATTCCGGAATAGTTACCGTTTTGGTCTACAAAACTAAATCCGGGTATGTATCCTTCTACTCCACAATGTAGTTTGCCACGTTCTTTTACTACGTCTAGACGACTTTTTCCTCGTGGAGTTTGCTTTATAGGGGAGTTTTTACAAGCTGTCAAGTGTGTAAAAAACAGCAAAGTTGTCAAGAGCAAATATACCCATTTTTGCATAATTTCTTTTCAGTCTCGTGCTAAGAACTTTTCATTTACCGAATAATTAAGGTTTAAAGCCTCTCCTTTAAAGGATACAGGATTTACGCAAAGGCACTATTTATAGATTCAAATACGATTGGACAATAGTCTTGAGCGCTATATATAGCGTATCTGCGTAAGTCCTATTATACCATGCATGAAAAAAGAATGTTACGAATAATAAGCACCCATAAAAAGACTTTCAGATAAACTCTGTTTCACGAAAAAGGTAATTTAAAATATCAAAAATGGTATTAAATCTATCCATTATGCATTATAAATTCTAAATCATGGATTATAATAAATGCCCTAACTATTTGTAGCAAACATTTATCAATTTGGTATTAGTCAATCAATTCCGTTTTCTTTTGGGAGGTAATAATTAATTATTAATTATTAATTATTGAATGTATCGGATGTATTGGAGTGATCGCTTATTAATTTATAGATAATTTCAGCTTTTTTTGAGTGTTCAAAACCGCAAGCGAGTTTGCGCTCAAAAGTCTTTTTGTAGGAGTACGAGCGCTAATTATCTAGATACTATATATAGATATAGCAGTCGAAGGAAAAGTTAAGACATATCAAAAGCTTAAAACTCAGACAACGCCAGATTTTTCCTTCTTTCTTCTAGAGTCTGTCATCAATTAGAACTATAAGCTTTGTGAGTCAAGGTTTTTAGCGTCTGGAGTCTTTCCAGGCCAAAATTTCAAAACTCTTGCTACATAGCACTTTCAGATTTAATTGATGACACGCCCTAGGATAAAACTGTGTGACATCTCAGGAGAGGTTTTAAATCTTAATTATTCGGTAAAGACTTTCTGTGGAACATCCCTAAATTATTTTTTTCAGTCCTTCTTTCTTACTTCTTCTATAAAGATTTGGGAAAGGATGTAGATTAATTCCCAAATCTATAAAGCCATTAATTTTTAACGGAATGGAGGAGAATAAAGTAAGCCACCATTTGTCCATAAATCATTTTGACCGCGAGGTAACTTAAATTGAGATTGTGCTCCTAAATTACGGCCATAAATTTCACCATAGTTGCCTACTTGCTTAATGACTCTATAAGCAAAATCATTACTCAAACCCAAACCTTCCCCCAGGTCTCCCTCTACTCCTAAAAAGCGTTTGATTGTAGGGTCCTCAGAATTTTGCTTCAGGTCATCTACATTTGCTTGGGTAATACCTAACTCTTCTGCTTCTATCAAAGTATAAGTTACCCACTTAACCACGTCAAACCAAGCTGAATCATTATTTTTCGTCACAGGACCCAAAGGTTCCTTGGACATAGTAACATCTAGGATGGTATGAGTATCTGGATTAGGTAGAGTACTACGACGACCCAACAACTGAGATTTATCAGAAGTCATCCCATCACAACGTCCTTCTGCATAAGCAGCATAAGCTTGGTCTGCTTGTTGAAATGTTAATGTCTCAGCTTCAATGTCTCGTTGACGAAGATTGTCTGTTAAATTTAGTTCTGTTGTTGTGCCTGCTACCACACAAATTGATTTGTCTTGCAGATCGTCTAAAGATGTAATCCCACTATCAGCACGGACCATCATCCCTTGACTATCATAAAATGTTGTGGGGGCAAATTCTAGACCTACGGTGGTATCTCGGCTAATGGTCCAAGTAGTATTTCGAGAAAGCATATCTACTTCTCCACCATTAAGAGCTGTGAAACGCTCAGTTGAATCTAGGTTACGATATTCTACAGCATTTGGGTCATTAAATAAAGCTGCTGCTACTGCCTTGCAAAAATCCACATCTATCCCTGAGTAGTTGCCATTTTGGTCTACAAAGCTAAATCCTGGTAGAGCTCCTTCTACACCACAATGTAGTTTGCCACGATTTTTTACAACATTTAAACGACTTTTTCCTGGTGGAGTTGGTTCAGATAGGAAATTTTCACAAGATGTCAAGTATGTAGAAAAGAGCAAAGTTGTCAATAGCAAATATACCCATTTTTGCATAATTTCTTTTCAGTCTCCTGCTAAGAACTTTTCATTTACCGAATAATTAAGGTTTAAAGCCTCTCTTTTAAAGGATACAGGATTTACGCAAAGGCACTATTTATAGAGTCCAAAACTATTGGACAATAGTTGTGAGCGCTATATATAGCGTATATGCGTAAGTCCTAAGGATAAAGGAGAAAAAAGCGGTCGAGGGATGGCGTTAGCGGAGCGGGTCTGCAAGAACGGGTCTCCTCGCCATATCCAATCGACCAAGAGAAGAAAAAATTTTCCTTTTAGTCAATCAATTCCGTTTTCTTTTGAGAGGTAATTATTAATTATTATAGTTGTTTAACTTAAAAATGAGACGTTTTTTCGTCTGAAACTTCCTCAGAGCAAGAAAGCTTTGTCTCAATCTCAAGTTAAATGACTATAATTATTAATTATTGAATGTATCGGATGTATTGGAGCGATCGCTCATTAATTTATATAGATAAGATAGAATGTCAGCTTTTTTTGAATGTTCAAAACTGCAAGCGAGTTTGCTAAAAAAAATATTTTTGTAGGAGTATGATCGCTAATTATCTAGATACTATTTATAGCAGTCGAAGGAAAAGTTAAGACATATCAAAAGCAGAAAACTCAGACAACGCCAGATTTTTCCTTCTTCCTTCTGGGATAAAAAGGTTTTTTTCTTTTTTTCTCTGGTAGGGCAACATACTGTGGGACATCCCTGGAGAGGTTTGAAATCTTAATTATTCGGTAAAAACTTTCTGTGGAACATCCCTACATTATTTTTTTCAGTCCTTTCTTCCTTCTTCCTTCTTTCTTCTTACTTTTACTGTAAAGATTTGGGAAAAAGTGTAGATTAATTCCCAAATCTTTAATCTTTAAAGCTATGATTTTGTAAGCATTCAGCTATTAGCATTTCCTACAGAATGCTACGCAAACAGATGCATGAAAACATTCAAGCAATTACTAAGGTTAGCGGATAATCTTTTTCTTTCGGTCTGAATGCGGAGCAAACATATTTCACTCCTTGGATACTAATTCCTCCTTCGGTACGATAATGAAATAACTCATAGCTGATAGCTGATAGCTGACCACTGAATGCTTACATTAATTTTTAGCGGAATGGAGGAGAATAAAGTAACCCACCATTTGTCCATAAGTTATTTTGACCGCGAGGTAACTTAAATTGAGATTGTGCTCCTAAATTACGGCCATAAATTTCACCATAGTTGCCTACTTGCTTAATAACTCTATAAGCAAAATCATTACTCAAACCTAAACCTTCCCCCAGGTCTCCCTCTACTCCTAAAAAGCGTTTGACTGTGGGGTCATCAGAATTTTTCTTTTCATCTACATTTGCTTGGGTAATACCTAACTCTTCTGCTTCTATCAAGGCATAAGTCACCCATTTTACCACATCAAACCAAGCTGAATCATTATTTTTCGTCACAGGACCTAAAGGTTCCTTGGACATAGTAACATCTAAGATGGTATGAGTACCTGGATTAGGTAAAGTACTACGACGACCCAATAACTGAGATTTATCGGAAGTCATCCCATCACAACGTCCTTCTGCATAAGCAGCATAAGCAGGGTCTGCTTGTTGAAATGTTAATGTCTCAGCTTCAATGTTTCGTTGACGGAGATTGTCTGTTAAGTTCAGTTCTGTTGTTGTACCCGCTTCAACACAAATTGATTTGCCTTGGAGACCCTCTAAAGAATTAATCCCACTATCAGTACGGACCATCATCCCTTGACCATCATAAAATGTTGTGGGGGCAAACTCTAGACCAACGGTAGTATCTCGACTTACTGTCCAAGTAGTATTTCGAGAAAGCATATCTACTTCTCCACCATTAAGAGCTGTGAAACGCTCAGTTGAATCTAGGTTACGATATTCTACAGCATTTGGATCGTCAAATAAAGCTGCTGCAACTGCCTTGCAGATATCCACATCTATCCCTGAATAGTTGCCATTTTGGTCTACAAAGCTAAATCCTGGTATAGCTCCTTCTACCCCACAGTTTAATTTACCACGCTCTTTGACTATATCTAGACGACTGGTGGTTTGTTGACTTTCTTCTTCGCAGGCTGTTAATGGTACTACCATTAACACAGTTGCTATTAGTAGAGATAAGCATTTTTGCATAGTTTATTAAGATTTTTTTAATCTGGGAAAAATAACCTATTCAAAACTACCATAACGTTTAACTTAGCGATCGCTAAGTTAGAGGATTTCAAGTAAATACTTTCCACATTTAGCAGGGAACAGGGAACAGGGAATAGGCAACAGGCAAAAGTTGGAAAAACATTTTCTAGTCTAAGATTTGTCATTAGTTTATGTCTTAACCAATTCTTTATTAGCTATATTTATTTAAATAGTTTCTACTTATATTTGACATTATTTGAATATATAGGACTATATTTCTGTAGAACTTTTACTATACCGATGGTGAAGGTTCGCTACCCAAACGTTCTTCAGCTAAATCTCTAATTAAAGACAGCCGAGACTGGATATATTCGTTAATTAAATCTGCTTCCCTGCCATTTAGGGAATTTCTAGTTTTCAACTGTTTGATTAACCACTGAACTAGGGTAGCATCATCTAGGGATATTAAGGTTGTAGCTTGGGAGTTCTCGATTAAAGACCAAAGCTGACGCAACATTGTGGGAGTCATAGAACCTCCATATAAGTATAAATAATCATCTTTTTGGCAGATTGGTACAGGCTAGTTAGTAACCAGGACGTAACCCAAAGCATATATATTCCCAATCTTATGCTTTCTTAACTATTCTTTTATATTTAGTTAATAGTAACTGAAATCTACTAATATCAGAAGCAGTTAAACACAATAAGTTACAATTATTACCAATATCTTTACAAACCGATGTTGTTCTTTACTTATTTTTGATGGGACTCAAAAGGTTTCATGGGTATTTTATCGGAACGAAAATTAAAGTTAAAGCAGTTTCCTAGTTAATTAAGTACATATATTGATGGTTTTAGGTAGTAGGGAGTAGAGGAGATGGGGAGGCAGGATAGGGAACAAACAAAAAAATATTTACCCCGTCAGTGCTACCACATTAATCACCTAATCTGTTGCAAGTTGATTTACATATTTTTGAGGTAAATTATACTTTCTTTTGTATAAAAAACAGTATTCTTCTATACAAATATCTAATATATATAGGAGTGGAAATTATACATATTGATCATTTTTTGTGTCTTTTTTCAGAAATTTTCTTCCCTATTACCTCTGTTGGTCAGCATTCCCTTGCGTCTGTCGCCGAGGCGGGGTCTGACCACTTGTGGCTAGCCTTTTCCAGAGGAGCTAAAACTAACGTCGTCGCGGGGTCGCACCGCTGTTCCCTGTTGCCTGTTCCCTACTTGTGCAAAAAGTCTATTCTTTTTCCCAGATGTCTAATATACAAATATCTAAGAATTAATTTGTTGATCAACTTTTTGTATTCTGTCCAATTCAAGGTCTGATAGATAATCTACACACCAGTTGGCCAAACGCTGGAGCATATGAAAAGGATAAGTATGAGCGACACCAACTACAGACATTCCTGCGAGTTTAGCTGCTTCAATTCCGGCAAAAGTATCTTCTATTGCTAAACATTCTGAAGGCTGTAGATTCATGTCTGGATATTGTTGATTTAGAATATTTACTGCCAACAAATAAGCATCGGGTTTTGGCTTACTAGCTTCTAGATCATCTCCAGCAATAATTGTCTTAAAAAAATCAATTAAATTAGCTTTATTTAAGACTAATTCTACTTCGGATCGAAGAGCGCCACTAACTACAGCCATTTTCAGATTAGCTTGAGCGACCTGAGAAATAAAATCTATCGTATCTGAATAAATTGGTAACTCTTCAAGACTTTCTAATTGTTGTTGATAAGCTAGAGCTTTACGTTTAATTAACTGGTCTAAATACCCTTCATTAATATATCTACCTCTTTCGGTAAGTATTCCTTCTAAACAAGCACGATCGCTTCTTCCTAAACAGAATTGGTTGTATTCTCCTGGTCTAAGTAGCAAATTTTCATCAATTAATACTTGTTCTATTAATTTTTCATGGAGAAATTCATCATTAATAATTACACCATTAAAATCGAACAAAATAGCTTTGATAGTCATAAATTATAGCCATTTATATTTCAACTAATTACAATCAAAAAAAAAATTCAGGACTCATATTTTTAGTGGTCTACAATTATAGTAATTTAAAATAAGAATGAAACACTTTTTATACTGAAAGTCTTTCAAGGCAATAAACCCTATCTCAATCTAAATTTAAATGACTATATAATACTAAATAAGGTTGCAAAAACCAACTTTTCAATATTGATAAATATTTTTATATCAAGCAGTTACGCTATAAAAATAAGACATTTATGAAAACCGGATTTAGTATCAATAAGAAAAAAAGTATCTAAGGTTATAAGTTGACCGAATAACCTCTGGTTGTATAAATAGCTGTTTTAGCATTAAAGTCATTTCAGTTATCAGTTATCAATTATGAACCTATCCCAGTAATAAGATTTTTGCTGAAAATCCTAAATATTTTTAGAGTTAAAAACTAAAAATCAAGCTTTTAAAACACATTTTACTTAAACAAATAAGCTTATTAAAATTTGTTACTCAAGTTTCATTAGGTGATCAATCATATTGAGTAATAGGTTAGTAAGTCATTGCTGCACTTATAATTTAGATAATCTCCTTGAATACCATGAAAGTGTTGAGAAGTGTAATACTCAGAATCAACTAACACCAAATTCAGATGAAGTTGCATAGAATCATATGTTAATCAGAGTTGACTTTAGATAGAGACAGACAAGCTAATAAATTTCATAATTCTGTGCAGCCTCACATAAAATTGCTATAATAACTAAAACCTAACACTTCAAACCTGAAATTATCAATTATTCAGTGAGGCGATCGCTTTATGCCTTCCAACATCATACTATTGCGGAATAGTTCCATAGCTTCTTGGTAAATTAAAAAGTTGCTGACCAATGGCGCTAGAAATTTTTCGTATTTTGTATTTTTCTTAACGGCCATCAAATTTTTCCTGTCTTAATTTCCTAAATGTCAGTATAAGGTGAGTTTTTCTTGCTTGCACTATGGAGTAAAAAATTAGGAAATTTTCTTCTGTAGAGCTTTTCTAGCAATTTTTGTCACATAAACGGTTACAGTAACTGTAGCTATTAAACCTACTCCATAAAGAATCCATTCTGCTGTGGTACGCGTCCCTCCTTCTGTGCCCAAAGTTGCCAAACTGCCAGCTAGGGAACCAAGATATACATACATTACTGTTCCTGGCATCATCCCAATCCAAGAAGCGAAAAAATAGTCTCGTAAAGATACTTGAGTTACTCCAAAAGCATAGTTTAGTAGGTTAAAAGGAAAAATAGGAGATAAGCGAGTTAGTCCAACAATTTTCCATCCTTCGTCAGCTACTGCTTCATCAATGGCCTTAAAGTTTTCATTTCCTTCTATCTGTTTGGAAACCCAACCTCGCGCTAGATAGCGACCAACTAAGAAGGCACAAGTTGCACCTATAGTTGAACTGATGGAAACGTAGATGGAACCAAAAATAGGGCCAAATAACAGACCTGCACCTAGAGTAAGTAGTGAGCCTGGAAGGAAGAAAACTGTGGCCAGAATATAAATAATGATAAAAGCTATGGGACCCCAAGGGCCAAGAGTTTTTATCCAATCTAGGGCATTTATCAAGAGTTGTTGAGCGTTAAATTTATGAGCAATAATTAGGAGGGTTGCTACTACAAAAATAATTAAGAGTGGTTTGAGTAGCTTGTTTAATTTTGGCTTTTTTTCTGTTTCTTGTTCTAGGTTATTCATCTATTAGTATATACGACATTTACAATAATCTTAGTATTAATGTATATGATACTCGTATATAGAGGTAAAAACCTTTATTTTCATCGTAGTCTTATCAGATTTTTATCTAATTTTCATTTAACATTGATTCTGACTATGGGGTATTTTGGGATAATTTTTTTGACGATTTCTTAGATATCTCTGATACTCATTTTTGACTGAGTTGCTTTATCAATAGAGATGTTTGGTAAACATTTAAAATTGAATGATTCCTAGAAAGAGGATTTAATTCAAGTTTAGATGTTATGCTTACTTTTCTAACAGATATAGCAATTAGAAATCATTTGTAAAAAATCTAAGGATATATAAAAACTCTGAAACTTTTACCTCTATTCCCAGCTCCGGTGTTCCCTAAATTAAAAGATATTTTTACCCGCAACTGAAATAGGATTGCTACATTTTTCTAGTGATTCTAAAATAGTTATTTTTATCCATACCTTATTTGTTAAGTAGTGTAGGTGATATGACTAATTCGAGTCTTCGAATTAACTTGCTAATTAGTTGAAGTTAATGGCTCTGTAGCTACATCATTTAAACCTACTGAATTAAGCAGATTTTGCCATTCTGATTTAAGTTTGTTATCGTTCGGATTCAAACTAATTTTTTCTGCTAAGGCATCCAGTTTTTCGTGCCATATACCTGCGTCCGAATAAATTAACCAGCGGTCGCTCTCTGATTTTTGCTGTATTTCTGTTGTCAAATTTGGATTGGGATTAACTCTTTTAATTGAGCTTTGAACAATAGTTCCAGAACCACTTCCTTCGCAGCTCAAAGAGAATGTCCATTGATAATTTTCTCCTACTTTTAATTCTGGTTGATTGCTGGGAATTTTAATGCGTATAATGCCCTGACTATTTGATACTGGTAGTAGCTTTTCATAAACTATTTTTTGACTAGAGTCTTTCAAGATAAATTCTCCAGCTATAGCTGTGTTTTCTGGCACATACATATAAATTGTTGGATGTGAGGCTAAGGTTACTAGGGTTAATTCTTGTGTTTGATTTATCTTGGGAATTAGAGGAGTTAGAGGTTTTTGATCCTCATCTATACAATTATCTTGTCCTCGCGATCCTCCACCATAAGTACCTGTTGAACCGCCTTCGACTCTAGGAACAATATTTGCTAAGGTATTTTGAGAAATACCTAGAGTAGTATCTGCTTTACCATTAGTTGAACTAGCAGAATTAGTAGAATTTGCCGATGTACTGTTGGGAAAAGAAGTAGTAAATAATCCTAAAAATAATGTCAAAACCATAGTTTTGAGAGTAATAGAAAAACGGAAATTTTGTAGATACATATTCTGAGTTCCTTTTTTGGGTAACTGTTTTAATTACTTATTACCAGGGTCATTTCATTCTAGATTTTGACAATGAATTTATTGATTTTCAGACAGCGAAAGATAAATTTCCTAAAGCTGTAAATAACGTGGTTTCGTCAATACATAAAATGGCACAGTTTAGAATGAAATAGCCCTGACTTATTACTATTATAGTTGATCCATTTATGAATTGTGTAACTAGCTAGTTGAAGAAGGAATAAGGCAGGAAGAAGAAGGTAAGAAAGATTGTACAATCAGCTTTTTAAGCTGATTTTAAGTGGTTATACCGATTCCCATGCATTAATGCTATACTTAGGTAAAGTTCAGTTATTAAGTAATTAACACAGGCCGAATCACCTTTTTACTAATTTGAGTCAAGTTAATGTTAATTATTCTTATGTTTACTTCTCTGTAAGGATGTTGCATGCAACGTCCTTTACGGGTGTTAACGGCCGTTAGCTTGCGCATACTTCCCAGGTGCCCCTACTCCCCTACTTCCCAGCTAAAGAAAATGTAGAAAAGTTTTTGAGAAATGGTATTAGTTATTTCGGTAGTGCCTGTGCGAAAGTGTGGGAATGGTAATATAATCGTTGTCCTTAAATACTTTCTATGATCATGGAATGTCCTCTATGTGGCCATCAGAAAACTCATAAACATGGAAAGACCAGTAAAGGAAGTCAACGATATTATTGTCCTGAATGCCTACAAACTTTTCCTGCGGAATGCTGCGCAAACACCGATACTTTTGACACTCTCTACTATCGTAGAAAAATTCAACACCGTTACAAATGCGCATGGTTCTACAGGCTCACGTTGAGGGCAGTAGTTTAAGAGGGATTAGTCGAACAGTGAATTTGGCCTATAATACGGTAGTTAGTTTGGTGAGAGCTGCCTCTGAAAAAGGACAAAAGATTCATAATGCTCATGTCCAGAATATCAATACCTCACAAATCAGCAGTGATGAATTTTGGTCATTCGTCCAAAAAAACAAAAACAGTGCCAGTATCAGGAATTGACAGAAGGGGATTGTTGGGTTGGCATGACCCAAGCTTCATCCAGTGGATTAATTCTGAGTGCTAGAGTAGGTAAACATACTGACCAGTTCATTGAGGAATTGATCGTCAACACAGAAGGGAAAACTAGCTGTAGAAAATGGCATACTGATGATTGGGGAGGGTATGAACGAGTCTTCCCCCCAGAAGTAGAACACATTATTGGTAAAGACCATACACAGCAATTGGAACGCACAAATGGAATTATCAGACAGCAGATCGGTCGATGGCATCGCACCCCAGAATAAATTTGGCAAGCTCTGGCAACAAACTGAGGTAACAGTAAGGTTGGCGATCGCCTACTTTAATTGGATTTGGGTTCATAGTCGCAAAGAAAATACTGCTGCGCAAAGAGCTGAGTTAGCGATCGCTCCTTGGAGTTGGAACGACTTAATTACTTATCCCACACTTTACTGACGCACTACCGTTATTTCCACCATCCTGCACTAATGTGTGAAAAAATAGTTGAATATTTTTTTGTGGTTGTAGAAAAATAGCAACATTGATGAGGAGTCAAAATTGAAAATTATTTGTTGTTTATGGTTAATTTAAAAATAGTTTTTCCCAGTAACTAAATATACATTTACTGGTATTTTTTTTCCTTTTAAATTTAAATTACCCCAAGCTTCTACTGAAAATTTTCTATCTAAATATTCCAAAGTTTCTTGAGCAATCAAAACTCGACAAATTCCTGGATGACGTTCTTTATCAAAACTTTCTAAGCGAGAAGCAATATTAACACCATCGCCAATTACTCCATATTCTAACCGATTTTTTCCACCTAAACTACCAACTGTAACAGTTCCTGTATAAATCCCTATACGCATTTTTAATTCAGGAGAATTTTGTTGTTGCCATTTTTGATTTAATTGTGATAGATGTTGACCCATTGCTAAAGCACAATTAACTGAATTTTGCGCATCTATAGCAATCTCTTCAACACTGGTACGAGGTACTGGTATTCCAAATACTGCCATAACTCCATCTCCAGTAAATTTGTTGACTATTCCGTGATGATTTATGACAATATCTGTCATGGCACTCAGATATTCATTCAACCAATTCATTAAAGCTTCTGAAGTTTTTTTTTCAGAGATAGTGCTAAAGTTTTTTAGGTCAGTAAATAAAATTGTTGCTGTAACTGTTTTTGGAGGCAAAATTCCACTATTAATCAGATATGAACGTTCTTGCCAAAGAGCATGAGCAATCTCTGGAGAAGTTTGTTGACCTAATAATTTCATTACCATATTTTGTTGTTGCCATGATTCCTGAATTTTGTAGACTATTACTACCCCAGTTGTCATAACTATTCCTAATATTGGTGCTGCTACAGGTATCCATCCCATTTTGATAAAAATGCCATAACTAATAGCTACTAAAACTCCTAAAGCTAGAACATTAATTAGCAACAAAATAAAAGGTCGTCTGATATGCCAAGCAATACTACCACTGACTATTGACCAACTAAAAATCCATAGTATTTCCGTTGATTCATCCCAGTACCAAAATAGCTTTTGATCGTCAAGAACTGCACTAATAATTTGACTGGTAGCTTGGGCATGAATCTCTACTCCTGACATCTTTAACTTTAATGAGTAGCTGTAAGGGGTAAAAGAAAAGTCGTTGCTACTAGAAGCTGTATTACCAATCAAAACAATTTTGTTTTTAACTAATTCGGGGTCAAAGTTACCTAATAAAACATCTTTGATTGTAATTTTTGGAGCTATAGATTGAGAATTACGATAATTAATTAAAATTGGATATCCCTGAGCATCAATTTGTTGATATCCTCCAGAGTTAGGTTGTAGTTTTTTAAATATTGCGTCACCTAATTGATATTCGTTATTTTCAGTTATCTGAGGGGATATTTCATATTCTTGGAGATAAGCGAGAGCTAAATGTAAGGCAAACGCCACCATTGTTTCTTGATCATTATTAATAAATAATGAATAGCGACGAACTACAGCATCTGGGTCAAAAGGAATATTATTAAAGCCAATTCTTTCCTTTGGGATACTAGGAGGTGGCAGTGTTGTACTCACAAATTCATTGCCAATAAAAGTAATGCCAAAAACATTTGGTTTCTGTAGCTGTTCTACTAATTGTGTATAACCGGGATATTTAGGGAAATCTCGGTATATATCTACACCTATTACTGAGGGTTGATGCTCTTGTAGAGAGGCTAAAACATCTGCTAAATTTTTGTCGGATATTGGCCACTGTCTTAAATACTGTATATCTTCTTCAGTAAGCTCTACTACTAATAATCTGGGGTCAGAGATTTCATCAGGCCCCAGACGCACCATCCCATCAAATACAAATAGCTCTAGTCGCTGTAATACTCCTAAGTACCTGAAAAATAATAAACTCAGAATTGCTCCACCAGAAACTAAAATTGCTGATATTGGTATTCCGTAAGAATGGACTTTTTTATCTATCCACTTAACAAAATGTATAGGATGCATAATTTTGATGGCCATTCATCCTGAATCTAATTAGGATGAAGCAAGTATTCTCCACACTCTTGGTCAACTTAAACAGAAAAAAGTATGGGAATTACTCAACTTCACCTAATTGCACTTACTCATGTCTTCCGCCATCTGGCATAATTGCACCGCTGAGGAGCGCCCCTTCTATACTAGCTCCTTCGAGGTTTGCTCCCCCTAAATTTGCTCCTTCTAGATTTGCTCCTGCTAAATTTGCACCTTCCAAATAAGCTCCTCCTAAGTTAGCTCCTGATAGATAAGCTCCTTCTAAATTTGCACCTTCCAAGTAAGCTCCACCTAAGTTAGCTCCTCCCAGATAAGCTCCTCCTAAGTAAGCTCCTCCCAGGTTAGCTCCTCCCAGGTTAGCTCCTCCTAACTTTGCTCCTGCGAGGTTAGCTACTGGTAATTTTGCTTCTCCAAGATTAGCTCCTCCTAAATTTACACCTCCAAGTCTGGCTCCTTCGAGGTAACAGTTGGGACATTCGCGAGTTTCGAGCAACAGTCTAATGTTTCGTTCTATTTGTTGGTTAGTCATTATTTGGAATAATAAAATATAGTCTAGATATCTATTTTATAAACTATAGTGCTATAGAGTGGATTAAATATTTTTACGACTGCTTATTAAGATATGATGTTAGTTAAATTATGAGATTAGTTAAAGCACCTATCTGTTGAGGATTAATTTAGAGGGTATTATTTTATATGTATTATCTATAATGTTGATTTTTATAAAAACTGGAGTCATATTATATCAGCTTAGATATTTGTAATACTAAATTTGATTTACTTAAGATTGTTGATGAAAGGAGGAAGTAGAGCAAAATCATCAATTTTTTTTCATGTATGATACTTAGTATGAATCATGGGAAACAAGGAAAAAAGAGAAGATAAAATGAGGATAGGATAGAATTTTTTGGATTTTTAATTAAGCGGTGATGATATTAGTATTACCCTGATTTTCAGATTTGCTGCCAAATTTTACTGAAAAATTTGTGGGTATGCGCCTCCCCTTTTAAGGGAAAAAAAGAGAATATTTCTTATGCCAAGCATCCTGATTGTAGAGGTACTGATAACTGTTAACTGATAACTGAAATAATCAGGCATTTAAGTTAATCATTATTGACACAAAGGTGAGCTGGTAAGGGGCTAATTTTTTGATATTCTGATAGGTACTTTTCTAAACTTTCAAGTTGAGATAAATTAAGACTGTAATATATCCAACGACCATCCTGGCGACTTTTAACTAAAGCAGCTTCTTTGAGATTTTTGAGATGAAAAGATAGTTTGGACTGAGAAACTTGAAGGCGATCGCATATATCACACACACATAGTTCTTGTGTACGCAACAGTTCTAATATTTTAATTCGTAATGGGTCAGAAAGTGCCTGAAAGCTTGCTGCCATAGAAGTAGGGGATAAGTTTAGTGATGTTTCTAGCATTGTTCTTGTGATAATTTGCTGGCTTTGTATATAAGTTAGTAATATATAGTATTGCTAATTTAGATATTATCATAGATTTGGGAATTCAGGAAATTAAACATCTCTAAATTAATCCTTTAGTAGTAGCTTGGGGATTAATTTAAACTATATTTTTTACTTGCTCTAAATTATATTAATGACCCACTGCAACTAGAGCCACAACCTGCTGTACAACCGTAACAATAATTTGCTGTCTGCACTTGTTCAATTATGTCTAAACTATTAGCTTCTAATAACTTAGCTACTGTGATTTTTTCAATTTTGTTAGTTTGAGCTGGGATCTTTTCCATCTGATTAAAGTCACAGTCATAGACATTACCTAAATAATCAATTGATAATTCATTTCGACACATTAAATTTTCTACAGTCTCAGAATTAAAATTTGACTCCAAAAAATCTAGATAAGGCTGATATATTTTTCTATTTTGCAGATATAGCTTAGTTCTACCTATGGGTAAATTGGTAATTGTAAAAAGTTGGTTAAAGTAGATGTTAAAATTCTCTTCTAAATATTTTTTATAATCTTCCTCTAGATTTTTTTGATTAGGAGGAAGGGTAAATTTATTTTTCTTTGGAACGGGAGGATTATAAACTAAATCTAAGATAAGATGTCGATCTTTTCCATATCCTAATTTGTTTAACCATTGCAATGCTTTAATTGATTCACTATAAACGCCATCACCGCGCATTTTATCGACATTATCTTCTAAATAACAAGGCAATGATGCCACAATTCTCAGTTGATTGTCAGCACAATATTCTGGAATATCTGCAAATCCTTTAACAAAATAAATTGTTAAATTAGAACGAACAATTACTTCTTTTTTATTTGTTCTAGCAGCTTTAACTAATTGTTTAAAACCATAATTCATTTCCGGTGCTCCACCAGTCAAGTCAACTGTTTGAATTTGAGGAAATCTATTAATTAGTTCAATTAATTGTTCACAGATTTCTGGGGAAAGTTCTTCTGTTCGTTTCGGACTCGCTTCAACATGACAATGGGTACAGGCAAGATTACAACGTTTGCCAAGGTTAATTTGTAAAACAGTAATTTTTTTCTTAGTTAAGGTTTTATCAAGTTTGGTTTTGAAAGGTGTAAAAGCTGTCTGAATCATTGTTATTATTTAATAATAAGGAGTTTAAAAATTTGTGATATATTTTTTTTGACAGATAAGTATTGATTGAAGTAAATTTTATATTTACATTTTTCTGATTTTTTCATCATTATATTTTGATGTAATGATCTTAATTTTAATGATTAATTACCACTTTGAGAAAATGGCTAGGCATCTATTTTTTCAATAGCTTTTGTACTCCTTTACTATAGTTTAAATAAAGTTTTTCATCAACAATTGTATTTACGGTTTCCTCGCACTAATTAACTTTGACTAAAGTAGGTTATGAGGTCAGTACTACAGATAGCTATTCTATTTTTTTTGTAGATGTTTGTTTAAGAATTTTTACCAGTACAGAGATTTTTACTAGGGTCAGAGTTTTGGGCGATCGCTCCACTTGTATTATACCAATTTGAAAAAAGAATGTTACGAATAATAAGTGCGATAAAAATATTTTACAGTAAATGTTCCTTTGACAAAAAAGATAATTTACACCCTAAAAATGGTATTAAAGCCATTCATTATGACTCCTGACTCCTGACTTCCCCTCCTGGGAGGGGCGAGGGGTGGGTTGACTGCTAATAAATAGCCTAACTATTTGTAGCAAACATTTATCAAATTGGTATTAGTATTTGATTCAATAGTTGGTTTAGAGTTAGGAAAACAATCATTAGTTATTCCTACACTCAAATATAACAGTAATAGCAAATGTCATAAAATAGTGATGTTTGATAAAATTCAATTTATAGATTTTTTAATTTAATTATTAATTACAGACATTTATAATTAAATCTAGATAAACTGAGTCTAACCTGAGAAATAATTAAGAAATAGGCGAGGATATATAAGTATCTGTGCTTTAAGTTAGAGAGTCAGGAGTCGGCATAAAAGCAAATTATTGAATAGTTCGGCAGGTAATTTTGTCAATAATTCAAGGTTGAAAACTTCTCTTTGACTTTGTCACTAGCTGTCGCCCTACAACAAAAAAATCTTTTAGTAAATCTTCTTCTTTTCAAAATAAATAATGATTAATTGTTGATTTTTGAATATTAGCACCTTTTTTGAATTTTGCATGACTGCCCTGATAATCCTAAAATTTATACAATTTTATCCGCCAAATTTTTGGAGAGTGAGAGTAAGTTTTTTAATATTCAATCTGGGATAGATAAAAAATAAAAATGTCATTGTTTTATCCAGATTTTTCACATTTGCTTTAATACTAAATTCAGAAAATGTAGTTGCGTCTCTCTTGGTCGATTGGATATGGGGAGGAGACCATTCCCTACAGGACGCTGACGCGTTAACGTAGTTGTGCGCTATCAAAGCTATCCTACCCCTCGGGAAGCTCCACTTTTTCCTAGGTCATGCTCCGCAAAGATGTCGCGCAGCGTTAACGCAGTTGTGCGCCAGCAAAACAACCGCTTAATCTATATTTTTGACCTTAAGTCTAAAATTTTCTCACTCGCAGATATTGTAAATATTGAAATAGGTAGTTTATCGGATTGGAGAAGTTATTTTTAAGCATGATTTTCAGCTTTTTTTTGTAGCATTCTTTTTTCAAATTGGTATAAGACCTCTACGCTTATTTAAAGAAATTAGTGGTGCGCCTTTGTGACAGGTATGAAACCCACATTATTCAAATTTTAACACAGTTCCTCCGTAGGAGGCTAACTGAGTCAAAATCTCAAAAATTATTTTATGGAAAGGATAGTTGTTGTGATTAGCAGGATTTTGTTTTGATCGAGTATAAGATTAAATTTAATCCTTGTATTTACTATGATTAAAAATTAGGAAGAAGGATGAAAGCTAGAAAGAAGTTAATTAAAATTATCAGCAAATCTTTGCGAACTGAAGATGATTATATATAGCTGTCCTAAATAGATTTTGAACAAATTTTAGTTATCTAAATACTGAGGGTTAATTCTCTTGATATATGCTAATGTTCATATTCTATCTAGGATAGCTATAGCAGTGCTGAAAATTAAAAAAAATCTTTTCTATTCCTTCTTTATTCCTCCTTTCCTAAAAAATGCTGCACTAACAAACCTAGTTATTTTAAAGAGTGGAAAAAATATTAATCTCCTAAGCTTCGTTCCACATAACCTTAACTTTATCTGGCATGAAATTAGCTATTTCTTGAATTCTTTCTGGAGAAAGTTCTTCCTTTGTCGCAGAAAAAACAGCTTTAATTACAGTTTCCGGTGCTATTCCTTTAGGAACACCTGATTCTTGATTCACTCGGAAAATAAAAGTATCACCATCAAATGTAAGTGGTGGTCGAATTTTACTCAGAAAAGCAACAAGTGGATTATTATCTTTCCAAAGTTCTGCTATTTCATCTGGGTCTGGTTTTTCGCTACCAGAATTTAAATCTGAAGCTACCTGATTAGATGCTTCTGTTGTCATTAAATCTCGCATTGTACGAAAGACAATAACACTAATATCTCTGGCATCATAAATATCTGGTAATCCTGCTTGAGTTTGAACTTTCTGAAGAAAAGGCACAAATTTTTCATCTACAGGAACTTGTTGAGAATCTGTCATAATTAAATCCCTAAATATTATTAGATTATTAGATATTATCACATAGGTAAATACAAAAAAATAACTACTCAGGTAGTTTTTATCTACTCACTAATATGTTTGCCATCTAGATAGATAATAATTGAGATAGAATTGAGATAGAGCAGTCGCTTTTTAGTTTCCTAGATTTATTGGTTGTTGACTGGGGGGAGTTGTAAATCCAGTTTTATCAAGAATATAAACAACTCCAACCGATAAAATTGCTCCTACGATTAATCCAATTGCTATTAATACTAAAATAAACCGCTCCAGCATTACCTTAGTTTCAGGATTATAAGATTCTATAACTTCCATTTCGTCATTTTGGTCGTTTTTATTTTCTTCTGACTCAACTGAATAATTATCTAAAGGTTGAAAATTTGAATTAGGCATTTTATTCATTCATGGGTAATGGATAATTGGTAATAGCTCAAACACCCTCAAAATTTATGAAATGGTAGGTTTGTAGAACTGGATATAGCTATGGTATCTTATCATAACTGATTAGAAGAAGTAAGAAGGAAGAGTGAAGAGGAAAAAAGGAAAAAGGAAAAATCTTACTTTGTCTGAATTTTCAGCTTTTGATAAGCCTTAACCTTTCTTTCGACTGCTATGTATCAAAAGTTTTGGTAGTTCAAAAGTGGTTAAATATCAAGAATATTAGAACTATTCCCAACGTGGTAATTTCAGTTATCAGTTAACAGTTATCAGTTATCAGTATCTCTGCAATCAGGAGGCTTTACATAAGAAATATTCTCTTTTTTTTATTCCCTTAAAAGGGGAGGCGCATACCCACAATTTACCGGTAAATATGTAGCAATATTCTAAAACTGGGGCGACCATTGCATCAAAATAATACCATTTTTCACGCATTATTGCTAAATATTATTGAGAGTAGGGAGTAGGGTAAAAAGACATAATATATTTGGTTTTAATGCCGATAATAGTATGGGAACATTACTGAAGCATTATTATCACTTAATAACTGAAGTTGCATATAAACTATAGCATTATTTTTTGGAATTTGTATAATGTATTAAATTTTATATAGATATTAAATGATTTTCCAATTTTTTTTAAAAGGATAAAGTCTTCCTAACAAGATGGGAAATTCACTGACGAAGAGTATGATTAAAGCGTTCAATATAAGGGTGCATCTCAATGCAAGAATAAAGCCAAAAATTTATCGCTTTTAGGCAACAGCTCATCTGGCAACAGACAACAGGGAATATATAGGAAAAAAGTATTTTTGCTTGCTATGAGATGCACCCCAATATAACTTGTTGTACCTATTTATTTTTCTACTGTTTTATGTCTGATTGATAGAAAAACTTGATTATAAACTGACCAAAAATATGTATAGCAATGAGCGCTGGTATATTTACAAATTGTAGTAGGGGCAAAAGAGCTAGAAGTCTTATATGATTCCTACGGAATGCTTGCGCAAACGGCAATTTATTCCCCCTGTTCCCTGTTAAGTGTTGC